>QHXA01000258.1:5861-9394 GCA_003222755.1 Acidobacteriota bacterium | reverse complement strand
AGATATCCTGGACGCAATTGATTTGTGACCACTTCAAGCGACCGTCCTTGCGTCCCAGTGCGGACCGCCCCTAGGCCCGGCGCGGGCGTTCCGGTTCCTCGCGGTGGTCTTTCCCAATTGGCGAGTGAGTAGCCTTGCCACGTCCGCTCGCCGGTCTCGGGCGCCTTGGTATTGAAATGAAACAGCCGTGTCTGCATTCCCTGATCGGTATCGATCCGCAATGTGTTGTCGTCTTCCCACGTGATGTGCAGCCGTCCTGGAATGCGCATGATTCCACCCGCTCCGTAGGCTTTACACTGCTCGCCGGCGGCTTCATCCTTTGCGGGGTCCCACGCCTCGCCGAGTTTACGGCCTTCCACGTTTAGCGGTACGCCCGCGAAGTCACCGCGCGCGGGAGTCACCATTCGCCATCGCCAGTCCTCGGTCACGACAGAAACCCAATAGCCGGTGAAATCCACAGGCGCGGCCGCGCGCGCCGTCGTGGGCGCTTGCCCGCGACCCTGCGCGAAGGCGACCGAGGAAATAAAGCAGAAGAGGAGCATAAAATGGATGACCCGTTCGGTCGCACCGCAGAGCGGTCTCACCGCGGAGCGGTGCAAGGAGATTAGCCAGGGGGACGCGTTTTTTGCGTACCCCTGGTATTGCAGATGCACGAAGGATCGCACCCCGGCAGGGGTGCTAGGAGTCCTCGACACTCGTTCAGGGCACGGCGGTGCCGCACGTAAAGCTTCCCATCTCATTTCTTTATACTCAGACTTCTGTATACCGCCTCCAGGAAGGCATCGTTAGGTCCACCATACTCCGGGTCGTAATCACGGGTCGGCCTTGCCGCCTTGACCTGTTCTAGTGTCATACCTTTCTTAATAAGGTCCTGAACACGATCTCGAATAATGGTTACCATATCGCGATATTCCACCACGTCCGCCTCATCGCAGATCCGTCCATGGCCAGGAATGACGTACGTTCCGCCCTCCTGATATTTCAACGGCACGGTTATTTGAAGAATGCGATTTAGCGCGGTGATCAGTCCTTGCACGGTACCGCCATTCTGCAGATCAATGACGGGATATCGGCCCGGCGTGAATATGTCTCCGACACTGAGGACGTTCGAACTGCGAAAGAAGACGATGCTGTCGCCATCCGTGTGCGCGGCAGGCATGTGATAAACCACGACAGCCTCGCCGTTGAATGAGAAATCTTTTTGCGGCAGATAATATTCGTCATTTGGCCACAGCTTGTCGGGCACGATGGGTTCCGCTCCTCTCGGAGCCGCAGCCATGCGGTTGAGCACATTCTCGTGAGCAATGATCCGCACATTTTGCCGAATCCCGGCATTCGCGAGTTTCGGCAGCGCATCGTTGCCGCTGACATGATCCGCGTCGAGAGCTGTGTTGATGATCCAGAAAAGCGGCTTGTCGGAGAGCCTCCGAATCGCCGCGACAATTTTCGGTGCCAACTGTTCGTATTGCGTATCGACGAGCAGCAGTCCTTCGATGCCGGCCTGCACGGTGATGTTGCCGCCGGCTCCGACTAGCATGTGGACGTTGCCTTGAACGTGGATCGCCTGAATCTCGACTTTCTCCAGTGCTGTAGAGGCAGTCTGCGACCGCGCAGGGCGCTCATAGAGCGCCCCTACAGCAATTATTGTCAGAATCAGTTTCTTCATTCGCGCCTCACCGTTGCTGCGGTCGTGGCGGCGGCACGTTACAGCCGGGCCCGATGAGCGTTGTACAGGCGCAGTAACGCTCACACTTTTCAGGCGGTTTGTAGTCGCGGAGCTTCGCGCGATATTCCGGATATAACGTCTCCGCGCCACCGCGAGTGGCTTCAAACGGGAGCCCATACCAATTGGCGAATTCTCGAAGATTCGGATTCGTTCCTGGCAGCCAATGGGGAACCGTGCCCTCCGGCGCCGGAACTTCGGGAGCGGGTTCGCATCCGAATACGCCGATCGCCTGACCTGGATCCAAATACCAGTTGTCACTTCGAACGAGCGGCTCGGTCAGAAACACTGGATCCTCAATAACACTGACGATCGTGAGCCAGTCGGCGTGCCGCGTCCAATGTTCGGTTAGCGTCGCTTGTTCGCTGCGCGGAACGCCATTGCGGCGGAGGTAATTCGCCTTCAGGTGCGTGGTGGTGACGGTCAACATGTTTCCTTCCCACACGCCTGTCGAGAATCCTTGCCACGTGTGCGGCGCGTATTCGCCCGGATGCGAGCGGCCGTCCATCCATATTGTTCGTTCGCTGTCCCACGCGAGAAAGTGCATATGAACCGCGATCAACCGCTGTGTGGCTGTATCGATTTCTCTCCAGATGCGAATGTTTCCGAGACCGCGCAGCGCATAATCCGCCGCGTGCGGCCGGCATTGATATTCCTGCACGACCGAAATACGATCCGCCTCCCAGCTATCCGCTCGCATCCGCGCGGCATCATTGATGGGGAGTTCGAGATAGTCGGCAAGCTCAGGGCCCGGTCCCCGCTCGGGCGCATCTTCGTGATAAAGCGGAGCCCATTCTCCCGAGAAGTCGATTTGCGCAAAGGCAGGCGCAGCCGCGAGCGCGAGCACCGCGAAAAAAATGATGATCCTACCGCGTTTGATCGGGTTCATAGCGACGCGGAGTATACCAAACTGTCACCATTAGTATGTAGTCGCGCGGCTTCAGGCCCGCGTTCGGGATTGCAGAATGTTGCATTCAACTTTGCCATGCAATATCGGCACCCCCTCATTCGTCTACAACGGTAGATGGGGGGCACAGCGAGCCTGAAGGGGATGGCACTCGAACAGGATCAGCGGATCTCCGAGGTGATCAAACGGGAGCAGGCCCGGCTGCGCCATTTCATTCGCCGCCGCGTGCCCGACCCGCGCGACGCCGAGGACATTCTGCAGGACGTCTTCTACAAGCTCGTGGAAGCGAACCGGTTGCTGATGCCGATCGACCACGTGACGGGCTGGCTGTTTCGCGTGGCGCGCAATCGCATCACCGATCTCTTCCGCAAGAAGAAGACGGAGAGCTTCAGCGATACCGCCGTCGCGGACGAGGACGACGAACTGCTGCAGTTCGAAGATTTGCTGCCTTCGCCCGATGCCGGACCGGAGGCGCTGTACGCCCGCAACGTGCTGCTCGATGAACTCGAGTTGGCGGTCGACGAACTGCCAAAGGAGCAGCGCGAGGTGTTTGTGGCGTACGAGTTGGAAGGCCGCAGTTACGAGGAGATCGCCGCCGAGACCGGCGTGAGCGTGAACACGCTGCTCTCGCGTAAACGCTACGCCGTGCTGCGTTTGCGCCAGCGATTGCAAAGCATTTACGACGAATTGACGAAAACATGAGGAACTGAAGATGACAAGGAAATTGATGTTCATCGCTCCATTCGCGATTTTGGGCATACTGCTATTCATCGCCATCGGCGGCGAAGTCGTGCGGCTGCTCTGGAATTGGCTGCTGCCGCCGATGTTCGGCTTGCGCGAGATTACCTTCTGGCAAGGGATTGGACTGCTGGCGCTGTGCCGGATCCTCTTTGGCGGATTTCG
>QHXA01000258.1:0-5851 GCA_003222755.1 Acidobacteriota bacterium | reverse complement strand
GGTCCTCGCGGCGATGTCCGCCGACGCATGGTGGATCGCCTGGCCGATCGCATTGGTGAGCGCTTTGAGGCCATGACCCCTGAGGAGCGGGAACGATTCCGGCAACGTCTCCGGGAACGCTGCGGCTTCGGCCCATCCACAAGCGAGAGCAAGGGGCAATGAACGAAAGGCGAGTCGCCGAAAGTTCCATCCTGGTCGAGATGGCGGAACGGGGCTGATGCGCCGCGACTACATCAAGGCTGCATCATCAGCAATACTGCGAAACGGTAGCCGTAGAACGGCGTCAGAAGATATGCAGGTCGGCGGGTCCCGGCTCGGTAAATTTTATCGGAACACTGCGGCACCCATCCCAACTGTCCCATCATTTGCGCTAAGCTTACGTCTTCTATGACTGTTCCCATGAGAGGATCCTGGCCAATTGACTTGTGTGCGCAATATCCCGGGAGAAAACGGCGGGCCTTCCCATAGGCCAATGCGGGGACGATGCGATGTGCGCCCGTCCGAACTACAAAGCCGTTGCGAGGCATTGCGGCCTTGGACAAACTGGCCGCGAAACCTCGCCGGGATGTTCCTGAAGAACCATCGGAAGGATTACCGCTGTGCCAAGCATCGAAACACTGCCCTAGCCTTCTGGAGTCATCACCAAATGAGCTGGTTAAGAATTGCAGCCGACTTGTTACGCGAGGCCATGAATTCTTCGAGTGAGCCCGAACCCGTGCAGGAGGCGCCGTTGCCAGTCGACATTTCGGGCGTGATTGGGATCCTGAACCGCCACCGGTCCGAAATCGACAAGAATTTCAAAACCGTCGCCGAGATGCTGAACGCTCAGAACGAGCGACACCTCAAGGCCATACAGATTCAGCGCCGATGGAATTACGGCCTGACTACGGCGGTGGTTGTCGTGGCTATTCTGGCGATTGCAAGTTACTGGCGGGGTTAGAAACAGAGACTCCCACCTGTGGCGTTTGATGAGAAGTCGAAATCGATCGAGAAATGGCCATGTTAGCCTCCCGCTTGGTCCAAAGTTTACACAGTAGTTATGGCTCAAAAGCGAGACAGGAAGAGGCGAAAAATATCCCGCAGGTGATTCAAATGGTCATCAAAGCCAAATACGAGAATGGCGTCTTCAAGCCCCTTGAGGATGTGGATGTGAAAGAGGGCACGGAGGCGGACGTTTATGTTCGTTCCGAGAAGGGGAATGGCAGAAAGCCGGTGTTTGTGCGTGAGCTCGGCTTCTTCGGGATGTGGAAGAATCGCGACGACATTGGAACAGGAACCGAATACTGAACCGCATTCGCAAATATCGACGCGAGCCCGAGCGAGAGTGATTGCGTGGCGTACCTCGTTGACACGGATATCCTCATTGATCTCAGCAGGGGCAACGCGGCAGCGGCGGAGTACGTCAACTCGCGTAGCCGCGACCGCCATCCATGAGGGAAGGAAGCTCGCCATCCAGAACCGCAAACACTTCGATGCGATTGGCGGGCTTGAGATTCAACTGCCAAAGTACTGAATTCCTCAGACAAAGTATCAGCTTTGATCCGATGCCGGTGGTCTGGTCTTCAGTTCTGCAACTTCACGGACATACATCGCCCAGCACGCCGGCGCCGCCGCAGTATCTCGTATCCTGAAGCTGAATCAACAGACCGTCCGGATCGGTGAAATACAACTCCGGCGTGCCTTCTTTGGCTCCGCCACGATTTTCCATTCGCAAACTGATGTAATGAACAAGGGGTCCGGGCGTGCCTTGCGGATTTCCTCGTGGCTTGATGCCGTAGCTTTCGAGAGCCTTAATGACGTTATCCGGATTGAAATTGTCCATGCTCATGCAAAGGTGATTGATACTCCCCGGCCGGGGCGCGGCGCCGCGGCCTCCGCCACCTCCGCCGAACATCACAAACTCGACTCCATTGCCGAGACTCATCAACGGTGCGGTCGGTCCTTGATAAGCTTGAACGCGCAACCCGAACAAATCCTGATAGAACTTATTTGAACGAGCCGCGTCGGAAACGAAGTTCGTACAATGACTCCAGCCGCGCAACGCGAGCAGCCCTTTCTTCGGCGATGGTTCGGGCGCTGGACACACATTCCCGAGCGGGCCCGCTCCGCCGCAATATCGCGGATCCTGCAACTGAATGACGATGCCATCGGGATCGCCGAAATACAGCTCGGGAGTTCCTTCCTTACCTCCGCCTGCTTCCGGTCCGCGCATGCGCACCGTCACTCGCATGGGACCCCGCTCATCACTTTTTGTAAAGCCGTGCTGCGCGAGAATGCCAACAATCCGGTCCACATTAAAATTATCGGCAGCCAGACAAATGTGATTGATGTTCGGCCCGTTCAAGCCGGCCGAGCTCAATCCCACATGCTGTGGTCCTGAACCAATTTGAAGACTAATCGCTGATGTCCCCTGCCGGTTGAGCACCGGCATTCCGAAGAGTCCTTGATAGAACTCCACGGATCGCTTCAAATCCGACACGGCAAGCGTCACGTGATTGATGCCCCTCACGCGTATCGGCGGATTGCCGGCATTGGTCGTCTGAGCAAACACGCGCGGCGCCATCATCAGCGACGATAAAGAAAGAAGCAGCCGCCGGCGTGAAATATTGATTGTGGAATTCATGATGCGAGTCTCCGTAAGTTGTTCGGACGTTCGGTTCGTTGCTATTCGATCAGGCACCGGCCGAGCCAGGCGTGCACTTCATCGTAGAAGTGGCGGCTGTCTTCGCCGTTCGAGATCCAGTGATTGGCATTGAGCCACACGAGCAGGCGGCTCGGAACTTTCATGCGCTGCAACGCGCTCCAATTCTCGAGAGTGTTGTGCTGGGTGTCCGCGCACTGGCGATCTTACGCCTGCATTCCGCTATATTCCAAATCTCAGTTGACGCATGCGGCAACCGCCAAGGACACCCCGGCGAGCGGCCCTCGCAAGGTCTGTGTTTCCGGCGGGGGGTCTGCGGGAAACGAGAACGAACATTGCACGCTTCGGTTCGTTTCGCCTATTCTAGGCGGCGGTATGCGCCGGATACTCTGCGAACGGACTACACCACGACACGTCCATAGGCCGTGCAGAACCGAAAATGGAATCCGTTAAAAAACTCATCGTTGCGGCTGACGATTTCGGATTGACTGATCGAATAAATGAAGCGATCGCGATTGCTTGCCGCGACGGCATTGTGACTACTGCGAGCTTGATGGTCACTGCAATGGGATTCCAATCGGCAGTGGAAATCGCACGGCAGCAGCGCAACCTCGATTTAGGCCTTCACTTGAATCTGACGGAAGGCCGTCCTGTAACCGATCCAGCGGCGATCCCGAGTATGGCCGACCCACGAGGGTTTCTGTACGATCATCCACTCAAGTTGGCTGCCGCACTCGTCCGAGGGAAAATCCGCCGCGGCGATCTGGAACGCGAGATCCGCGCGCAAATTGAGAGGGCTCTCCATTCGGAATTGGAGATCACGCATATCGATGGCCACAAACATGTCCACGTGACTCCAACGGTCTTTCGCATCATCAGACGGGTTGCTCCGGAATATGGAATCCATGCGGTTCGCTTGCCGCGCGAAAGAATTCCGCGTTTAAGTTCGCTGCTGGCGAGGAATAAGCGATCATGGCAGCAGATCTTGAAGCAGTGCGCGTTTGGGAAAATGATCTCAGCTGCCTCCCGGATCTCGCAGCCGAGAAGACGGCAGAATGTACTTGTCGCTCCGAAACGTCTGTATGGCATCGCACAAACGGGTTTTCTGGACGAGGCAGCTTTTGCCGACATTATTCACGACCTCGATGACGGTATCCATGAACTCATGTGCCACCCCGGATACATGGACAATGACTTGACCAAGACGCCAACGCGGCTGCGGGCTCAGCGTGAGCGCGAGCTGGAGTTGCTGACGGGCTCTGGAGTTCGCGCTCTCCTGAAGCAGGCGGGAGTCGCTCTCATCAGTTACAGAGATCTGCTGGAGAATTATGGAAATCGCAGACCAAATCCGGTACTCCATCGTTATTCCGCTCTATAACGAACAAAACAACATCCGCCCGCTGTATTCACGCATCGTCGATACTATGGCGGAGTTGAGCGGGAATTATGAAATCGTATTCGTCGACGATGGCAGCCGCGACGATACTTTCAAGATCTTGTCCGCGATATGCGACGAGGATCCTCGGGTAACAGCCATCCGCCTGCGCAAAAATTTTGGGCAAACGGCTGGGCTTCAAGCAGGCTTCGATTTCGCTCAGGGAGAAATCATTGTTTCGATGGACGGCGATCTCCAGCACGATCCTGCCGAAATCCCGGCGTTCATTGCCAAACTGAGCGAGGGATATGACATCGTCAGCGGTTGGCGTTTTCAGCGGCAGGATGGTTGGTTCACGCGCCGCTTGCCCAGCCATATCGCGAATTGGCTGATGGCAAAACTCTGCGGTCTGGAGCTGCATGATTTCGGCACAACTTTCAAAGCTTACCGGCGTGAGGTGGTGAAGGACTTGCAGCTGTATGGTGAACTGCACCGCTTTATTCCAGCGCTTGCAAGCTGGTCCGGTGCGTCCATCGCGGAGATTCCCATCAAGAATCTGACGCGGGGGAGCGGCAAATCCCATTACGGTCTCTCACGAACCATCACCGTGCTTCTGGACCTGATATGCATCAAATTTTTGCTGGACTACTCAGCTAAACCGCTGCAGTTTTTCGGCAGATGGGGATTGCTGAGTGCCGGGGCAGGTGGAACTGCGGCGGTCTTTCTACTGTTCAGGAAATTTATTCGGCACGTCGAGATCATGCAGGAGCATGGGCCGCTCGTGCTCGCGTCCATTGTTCTGATCATTTGCGGAATTCAGCTGATATCGCTCGGATTGATCGGCGAGATGCTGTCGCGTACGTACTATGAGACGCAAAACAAACGCACGTATTCGGTCGCCGAGATCAAAGGATTCACGGACGCAGCTTCCCATTTTCGAGCGTGAACTGATTTCCCCGCCACACAATCCGGCGACCCGTGAGGCTGGCGGCCCAGATCCCTACACCAATCAGGTCGCGTACCGGTATCAGCCAAAACTGCGTTAGAAGCTGATGA
Source organism: Acidobacteriota bacterium (assembly GCA_003222755.1). Classification (GTDB taxonomy): domain Bacteria; phylum Acidobacteriota; class Terriglobia; order 20CM-2-55-15; family 20CM-2-55-15; genus 20CM-2-55-15. The sequence goes on along the minus strand of QHXA01000258.1, from coordinate 779 downwards.
TCTTTCAAAACTCCAACTCCCACGGTGAAGGCCATCGCGAACCTGAAAACCAATGCCAAAGCCAGCAAAGACCATGCCCATGCGGCAGGATGCGCCACGATGATTCCCAAAATCGCCCACGCGAGTCCAAACGTCAGAAATAATCCGGCGTAGCCCCGCGGCCGCGAATCTCGCATGCTGCGCGCCCACCGCAACTGGTGCCGCAGGTAATTGCTGAGAGAGTAATCGGGCAGATGGTGGTCAACTACGCATTCCGCCAGCGCCACCACGTAACCGGCGGCAGCAACGCGCCTGCCGAGTTCGTAATCGTCGCCGAGATAATCTGCTACACACTCGAACCCTCCAATGGACTCGAGAGCCTTTCGATAAAATGCCAACGTGGAGCCCAGTCCAAACCGGATTCCGTCTTCCAGTTGCCGTGCCGAAAGGACTCCGGGTATGAAATCGGTGCTGATTCCAAGGGCCTCTAGTTTTGCGCCGAGTGTCTTTCCGGAGATTCCACGGTACAGACACGTCACCATTCCCACTCGGCTATCCTGGAACTCGCTCATCACTTGCTGGAGATAATGAGGACCAACGCAAATATCGCTGTCATTGACCAGCACGTATGGATGCCTCGCCAGCGGGAGCATTTGGATCAGGTTGCTGATTTTGTAATTTGCTCCCCGGAATTGTGAGCACACCACAAGCTGGATCTCGAGTTCAGGAAAGTCGTCCATAAGCTGGCGGACGACGGGGATCGCAGCATCCTCAGGATCGCTTACACCAAAAATGATTTC
>QHXA01000257.1 GCA_003222755.1 Acidobacteriota bacterium | reverse complement strand
GTCGGGCGCGGTCACGTGGGCGTGCGAATCGATTACCATTGGTCCTCCTACGCTTGAACTACGGATTCTTCGTAGCTCTTCCTGCCTTTTAGTCCTTCTTCAAAAATATTCCATGATTCGATCCACTGCTGCGTTTCGTCATACATCTCTTTCGTGTATGGGGCGAACACGATCCTCTCGCCGGGTCCGAACACTCGGGTATCCATGACATCGTGGAAGCGTGTGGGAAATTCGCGCTTGTAATAATGCGTGTATCTCTGGTGGTTCATATCGATGTCTGCCTGCGCCCGCTTCAGCGCACGATAGAACTTCTCCACATCGTTTTCGTCGACGCCTTCCTTAACGATCGCCGCAACCATAAATGTGCAATCGAGAATTTTTCGGAATCCTAATTGTTCGGCGAAATACATCGATGCACCGAAAGCCGTAGCCACTGGGATTTCACGGTCGATGAGCAATTCGAGCCGCTGAAAAATCATTCCGCCGAAATGTAGCTTGATCTCTTCGCGTTTCAGAATGGGTTCGAGCGCCTGAATGGTTGTGTAATGACTCCCCGACTGATAGCCCACCGTGATCGGCCCGTCTGCGAGATCTTCGGCGCGCCGAATCTTCGATTCCGGAGGCACCATGATACCGCACGGGAGCACCGAATACGCCCCGGCCCACAACCGGCCGTGTCCGGCGGCCGCCGCCATGTTGATGGTCCAGTGGCAAGCGGAGCTGATGTCGCAAGTTCGGCCTTGCTCGATGGTCTGGTAAGCTCCTTTGATCTGGTTCTTCGGTAGCTCCGTGGCGGATTTCACACTCAGTTGCGAAAAACCAGTGGAATCGATGAAGTCATAATCGAGCCCTTCATTTTTGAAGTAGCCCTTTTCTTCGGCGACCCACTCCTGCAGGCGCATATGAGGACCAATAATGAACTTGGACATAGTTCTTACTCCAATTCGTCCACGTAGCGGACGCCGAGCTCGGTAAGCTTGGCGCGCAGGCCATAGAAATCCAGACCCAACTCGCCCGCTTTCAACCGCTCGCGCGACTTCTGCTCTTTTGCAAACCGCTCGCCGGCAAGGCGCGCGACCTCCGCGGCTGCTTCCCGTTTGACAGCAACCACGCCGTCGGCATCCGCAACAATCACGTCGCCGGCGCGAATGATCGTCCCGGCGCAAACAATCGGCACGTTGACGGATCCTGCGGTGGCTTTCACCGTCCCCTGCGCTGAAATCGCTTTTGACCAGACCGGGAACTCCATCTCCGTGAGATCTCTTACATCGCGAACTCCAGCGTCGATAACCAAACCAACCACACCGTGTGCGCGCGCGGACTCGGCGAGCAACTCGCCAAACATTCCATCGGTCGACTCCGAAGTGGTCGATACGACGAGGATGTCCCCTTTCTGGCAAAACTCGATCGCGGCATGGATCATCAAATTGTCGCCGGGATGGCAGGAAATTGTGATCGCCGTGCCTGTGGCTTTTGCCGTGGGATAGATGGGGCGCATGTACGGACGCATAAGGCCGGTGCGAGCCTGTGCTTCATGCACGGTAGCGACACCCAAATCGCCTAAAGTCTTGACGACATCGGCCTCAGCGCGTGTGACCTTTCGAACGACTGTTGGTTTCATAGCTTATTTTCCCTTAGCGTCGGGCCCACCGCGCTTGTTGAGAACTCCTGATGTTGGGATCTGTGTTGTTATTCTTCGACCAGCCGCGCCGGAATGGTCGCGGCCATATGATGAATTTCTTCGACGGAAAACCCGGCATCAAGAAAACGTTGAGCATAGAGAGCGAAGCCTTCGGCAACCGGAGGATTAATCGTTTGTCCTAGATCCGTCGAGAGCATCGTTCGCTCCACACCGGTCTTGCGAACGTTGGCGAACAGATCTTCCCATCGCGCCTTGTTCGTATACGTTGTGGTAAAGCAATGTTCAATGGTCGCGCCCATGTCCGCCAATTCCTTTTGTTCCTCGCCGGTTAAGCTCTGCGATGGGAACTCGGCATGAGTGATGACAATTTTCTTAACGCCCATTTCCCGCGCTTTGGGAACAAGCTTGAAAATTTCAACTCGCCCGAGGTGGCCCGTCGCCAGAATCATGTTGTGTTTTGCAATACGCTCCAGGCACCGCTTTGTCATCTCGCTCAAATTGCCATTGGAATCGATCGGCGATAACGGCGCGGGCGAAATACCTTCCGCAGAGAGTTCACGCTGGATCTTCGCCCAGAACGGCAGCTTCGTGTTTGGACCATCGACTCTTCCCGCAGTCTCGTTGGCCGCATCCACGGTGGGGAACCAAACGATTTTCGCGCCAGAACGGCCGGCGATTTCCAGCGCCACAGGATTCAGCCCGCCCACGCTATGATTCAGCGTGATGGCGCCGTATGACTTGATGCCGGGGACCGCGCGAGCGACGACTTTAGCGCGTTCGGCGGTTGGGATGTAATGCGACTTCAGAACGAAACCCTTCAGACCATGGGCCAGAAAATCCTTCGCCAGGTCGACGTCATCGGTTCGCCGCTCGATGACATCGGGCGCGACGTGGACCTGTAGATCGTATCCGCCTTGGATAGCTTCCCAAGCCCGATCGGAAATCGAGCCGGAAATTTTGGAATCAGTAGTTGTACTCATCGCCCTCCTTCTAAGCTTCTGATATTACAGACCTAAGCGCGGTGTAGTAAGGATTCGTTCACGGCAGGTTTGAAATCTGTCATATCATACTCACTGCCGTGGTGGCAGTTCAGGCTGTTAATCGATGTATGAATATGCCACATCGAGCGCGGGTTCGCATAAGAAAAAGGCATGGGGGACCGGCCGGTAGTAACTAGGCCGCGAAGCGGTGAGCGGCTGCGAATGCAAGCCCGACAGGGCGCAGCCATCAATCGACGGCCGAAGCGCTCTGGACGGTGGGCCCGACGCTAATAAAACATAACACAACGAAACACGCGACATGAGAGGAGTCCTTGATGAAAGAACCTGTAGCACCTGTGAGTCTTGCGGCTGAAGCCTACGAGTTCGTGAAGCAGCGCATCCTTCGTGGCGAACTTCCAATGGGCCAGGTCATATCCCGACGTAAAATCGCAGCTGAACTCGGAATGAGTTTTTTGCCAGTCTCAGAGGCTCTTTTGAGGCTCGAATTCGAAGGCTTACTCGAGAGCCGGCCGCGTGCGGGAACGCGCGTCCGCATACCGTCTCGGGAAGACGTTCGCGGGCACTACATCGTTCGGGAAGCTTTGGAGGTCCAGGCCGCCATGCTGTTCGCGGCAGTTGCGACAGCCGAAGACCGCAACGAAGTTCAGCGACTCGCGGCGCGCGTGGACGCGCTGTCGATATCGGATCAGTCCCTCTATCTGCCCGCTCATGAAAAGCTGCACCGGCGAATTGCGGATGGAGCGCGATGTCCAGCTTTGAGCATGGCGATCGAGAAAACTCATGCTCTCGCATCGACATGGTTTTGTGTTGCGCGGCAGAACTCCGACGACACAACGCCGGTACGCCGGCATCAAGACCTCGTGGAAGTTTTGATCAGCGGGACGCCGGAAGAGGCTGCCCAGGCGATGCGAGAGCACGTGAATCGCGGCATGGAAAACAGCATGACGCGGCTGAAGCCGTACTTCCGCATCAGGAAAGCATTCGGCACAACTTATTTCCGCAGCGAAAAGCGGCAGAAGCAGCAACTGCTCAATTGACGGTAAGAGGCGGTCCGCGCAGCGCAACAGCGCGCAGCAGTAACCGATGACCGCCCCCTAATTGAGACATGATGGGCATCATAGACGGCTCCCTCGGGTTTGGACATTTCGCACTGCGGAGCGGTGCTGTGGCGGTCATCGGTTACGGCTGCGCGCTGTCGCGCTTGCGCTTCGCGGACGGCCCCTACAGTTACGCTTCTGTGGCCCAGTGGACCGACTTCAGGTCGATGCCTTCTTTCGCCATCTCGTAGAGCGGCGACAGCTCTCGCAGCCGGCGGACGACTTCGATAACGCGTGCCGCGACGTAATCGACTTCTTCCTCCGTATTAAAGCGGCCAATTCCGAAGCGGATTGACGTATGGGCCAGATCCTCGCCGACTCCGAGCGCCTTCAGCACATACGACGGTTCCAGGCTGGCCGACGTACACGCCGAGCCTGAAGAGACGGCGATATCGTTAATGCCCATCAAGAGCGATTCGCCTTCAACGTATGCAAAGCTCATGTTGAGATTGCCGGGTAATCGCTTCTCGAGGTCTCCGTTGATGTAAACCTCATCCAACTCACGTTCCAGCGTCGTGCGAAGTCTTTCCCGCAACCGGAACATCTCGGCCGATTCCCTCCGGAGATCCTCGCGAGCAATCTGCGCCGCCTTCCCAAAGCCGACGATACCCGGAACATTCAGGGTACCCGACCGCATGCCGCGTTCGTGCCCGCCGCCGTCGATGATGGGCGTCAGAAGCACGCGCGGACTCCGGCGGCGGACATACAGCGCGCCAACACCTTTCGGCCCGTACACCTTATGGGCAGAAAGTGAAGCGATGTCCACGTTCATTTCATTCACATTGAACGGAACCTTGCCCGCAGCCTGAACAGCATCCGTGTGGAAGAGCACGCCGCGCTCGCGCGCGATCCTGCCGATTTCCTTGATGTCCTGGATGACGCCGACTTCGTTGTTGGCCGTCATAATGGAAATCAAAATCGTCTTGTCGGTGATCGCGTTACGGAGATCGTCCAGATCAACCAAGCCTTTGTTGTCCACTGGCAAGAACGTGATACGGACGCCATCTTTCTCGAGGTGTTTGCACGTGTCGAGAATCGCTTTGTGCTCGGTGACGCACGTGATGATGTGATCGCCCTTTTCGCGATACATCCAGGCAACACCTTTCACCGCCAGGTTGTCGGATTCCGTCGCGCCGCTCGTGAATACAATCTCCCGAGGGTCGGCCCCGATCAGAGCCGCAATCTCTTTGCGTGCGCTCTCCACCGCTTGTTCTGCTTCCCACCCAAACTTGTGATTGCGGCTTGCGGCATTGCCGAACCGGTCTGTTAGGTAGGGCATCATGGCGTCAAGCACGCGCGGATCAAGCGGCGTCGTCGCGTGATTGTCCATGTAAATAGGCAGCTTAACCATTTGTTACTAACCTCTCGCTTTGGCGAACCTTAATTCGTCGCCAGTTCGTAAATCGACGTATCTCCTAAGACCCGAACCACTTTTGCTTTGATTTTCAGCAGCGGATCTCGAACCGAGCACATCTGCAATTGCCGGCAGTCCTCGCCACGTTCGCACGGCGTGATGGATATCGGTCCTTCTAATGCCTCGACCACATCAACGATGGAGATCATGGCCGGATCCTTCGCCAGAACGTATCCTCCATTGATGCCTTGCTGCGAGACGAGCAGCCCTTTACGAGCCAGTCGTTGCAAGACTTTAGCTAGCAATTCGGCGGGAATATGGTACTGAGCGGCTATCTCCCTTGCGCTAACCGACTCCTCGGCGTGTTGCGCTAAGTGCTTCAATGCAATCAATCCGTAATCTGATTTCTTGGATAGCCGAAACATGAACCAAGGTCCCCTAGCAATCCGTTTCCTAATGCCGACCAATTTGGTCGGACTTCTTAACTGTAGGGATTCCACCGTGGAAAATCAACTGGTAACTTCGGGAACAAGCTCTTTCAGTGACGATATCCGCCGCAGGTGACTCTTCGCCGCATACCGGTTGCTCCGATCGAGGAGAACGGCCGCGAGGCCGGCCTGCATCGCCGGCTCTACATCATCATCAGGGTTATCGCCCACCATCAACACGGACGGTGCGCGAACGCCAAGCGCACGGACAGCGGACTCGAAAAGGCGGCGGTCGGGTTTCGAGAAACCCACTTCGCTGGACAGTGTGATCGCATCGAAAAAATGACGAATTCCTAGACTATCCAGGACCGAGTAAATGCGAGTATCGAAATTCGAGATGATCCCGAGCTTCAGGCCCAGGTTTTTTAGGTGTTCCAAGACATCGGGCGTTTCTGGGAACATCATCCAGCCGCCGGCATTACGAAAGGTGTCATAGACGCGGTCGAAGAATTCGTCAAAATTCTCCACCATTCCGACTTCGCTGAATACGCGATACACGATGTCT
>QHXA01000902.1:2071-2579 GCA_003222755.1 Acidobacteriota bacterium | reverse complement strand
GGTTTTTCAGCTCCTTCCGCAATTGGGGCGTGAACCAGGCCGTAGCAAACGCCTTCTACAATTCGGATCCGACCTTCAGGACCTACAAGCCGGATGTCTCACGTCAGGTTATCGATGACAATCTGATCAACAGCGGCATCCTGCGTCTCACGTGGCAAGCGACGCCGAAGTTGAAGGCCAGCGCGTACCTCGATCGGATCTTCAAGTTTCGGGGTCATGAAGGCGCCGCGCTGCGCACAGAGGAAGCGTTTGGGGTGCGAAACCCGAAGAACTACTATACGTCCCAGATAAAACTCACGGCGACGTTGTCCAACAAGCTGCTTGTCGATGGGGGCTGGTCGACAAACAACGAAACGTACACGACCCAGGAACTGGAACCATCGGCTCTCGCAGCGGGCGGTCCCATTCCGAGGCAGGACATCATCCTTGGAACGGCATGGGGTGCGCCTCCCGCTTCTTATTTCCTGCATGTACCGGTCCGGCGGACATGGGTGACGTCACTGTCCTA
>QHXA01000902.1:0-1941 GCA_003222755.1 Acidobacteriota bacterium | reverse complement strand
TCCCCGACTCTGTCCAAGTGTTCAATGACCCTGTGCATGGGCAAGAGAACCTCCACGCCGACCTCGGCATTTACCTGCAGGATAGCTGGACACTGAACCGCTTCACGATCACACCCGGAGTCCGCTTCGAACATTTCAATACTTCGATTTCGCTTGAGAGCGTCGGCGCAGGCCGATTCGCGCCGGCTCGTACATTTCCTGCAGTGCCGAATTTGCCGAACTGGAACGACATCGCGCCGCGCTTCGGCATCGCATACGATCTTTTCGGAAACGCGAAGACATCCCTCCGGGCCAGCGTTGGCAAGTACATGACAGCGTTTTCGACTGTTGGGTTCGCGCAAGTCTACAATCCGATGTTCGAAGCCACTGATATTCGGACTTGGAAAGATCCCAACGGCGACGACATCGCTCAAGACAACGAGATTGGGGCTTCACAGAATTCTCAATTCGGTATCGCATCTCCGCGAAGGCCGGATCCGAATATCAAGCGGCCATATGGCTTGGGGTACAGCGCCAGCGTGCAGCAGGAATTGAGGCGCGGCGTCTCAGTAACATTTACCTACCTCCGGGGTGATTCTCACCGCCTGTTCTATTCGGAAAATCTGGCGATTGGGCCGCAGGACTTTACCCCGATCGTGATCACTAATCCGGTCGATCAAACACCGCTGACGGTGTACAACCTGAACCCCGCAAAACTGGGCAAGATCGACATCGTCGACAAGAATTCCTCCACCAATTCACGTGCATACAGTGGCATCGAGGCTACCTTCAACGCGCGGTTGCGCGGCGCTACGCTCTTTGGCGGCTTCAGTTCGGGCCGGCAGATCTCCAACAACTGTCAGGTATACGTAAACCAGGTCCTTAGCAGTATCACCCAGCCTGTCACTGCAGCCTCTAATCCGAATGCCTTGCGCTATTGCGATCAGCGCCAGTACCACATCCCGTTCCGTACGCAGCTCAAACTATCCGGCAATTATGAGTTGCCGCTAGGGCTTCTCATTAGCGGAACGTTCCAGAGCTACCCGGGTACGACCCCCTATGGAAATGGATCTACAGCCACGCCCTGGCTAAACGTCAATTACATCGTCAACGGGACCATCGCTCGTGGTCTCACGCAGACGCAGGAAAACATTCCATTGATTCCACCGGGCAGCAAATACCTGAGCCGCTGGAACCAGCTCGATCTGCGGTTGGCGAAGAAGTTCAGGTTCCGCGAGAGCGACTACTGGCAGGTGCAGGCAGATCTGTTCAACAGTTTGAACTCGCACGTGGTCATCAACCAAATCCAAACGTACGGCTCAGCGCTCGATCAGCCGACCCAAGTGCTCCAAGGCCGCCTCGTGAGTTTTGGCGCTCAGTTGCACTTCTGAGGGAAAAGAGGGATAGGACAGAAAACGAATTTGCGCAAGACTCATGAGGAGCAGGGTCGTGATCAAAACCGGCGGCGCATCGGGATCGGACGGGCAACCACGGGCTCGCGCGGGTGTACGAGAATGTGAAGAGCAGGTCAGGGCTTGACGGCGACTTTCACCAGACCTGTCGTCCAGCAGCATTGGAACCCGCCGCCGCCGTCACCGGAATAATCGTTCACGGTCACGTGCAGCACGTAATCGCCCGGTTCGCTGAACTTGACACTTGTCGCCGCCTTTCCATTAAAGATTGCGTTGTCGCTCCCAGGCAACTTCTCAACACTGGGCTTCGCTTTGTCGAATGTCACCGCACCAGGTCCTCGGTATTTCGACCAGGTGAGTGTCACTGAGGGACGTGGCGCCGTTAGCGGCGCACTTGTGCCGGTGGTGTACTTCATGTCATCCGTCACCCAGAGCGTCAACGCGAGAGGTGCGGCCAATGAAGCTGTCCGCGCCGGGGCCTTGGCGAGGGTTGCGATTGGACCTTGAATTGTTGGTCCGTTCTCCTCGAACCGAATCACCGGCGGCGTGT
>QHXA01000256.1:7258-10114 GCA_003222755.1 Acidobacteriota bacterium | reverse complement strand
TCAGACAGGATGGTCACTGCGCGAACGTACTCTCCACGATCCATCGCTTGCCGGGCTTCGTCGACTTGCGCGAGGCTAGGGCTGGTGAACAGCAGCAGAAGGCATAAAGATAAAATCCACCGGCTGGATGTACCAAGGCTCCGCCCTGCGGCTGGGATTCCGGTCATTTTCCTCAATCACGTTGGATTATAATTTTTGCATCATGAAAAACATCGGATGTTTTCTCGCGCTCGTGTGTATTCTCGCAGCAGTTCCGCTTTATGCCGATAACGATTTAACCTTATTCGGCGCTGCTCAGCACCAAGGAAAGTTGACTCTTCAGACCGCGACAGCCACAGCGTCACAATTCAGCACCTTTAATCCGGGGACCTTCGGCTCGTTCGGTATTCGATTCGGTCACGGCAAGGTCCTTGGCGGCGAGCACACGATCGCCTATGCTCCCAATTTCCTCGAGGCAAATACGAAGGCCATCATCTATAACAGCAACTTTCTAGTCCAAGCACCGCTGCCGAAAGCGAAGCCGTATGGGACTGTCGGCATGGGTTCCATCTTTTCCTGGGGCACGGACGCCTCCGGCCGGCCAAGCTTGGGAAAGATCGGCAACAAGTTCGCGATCAATTATGGCGGTGGCGTGAAGGTCTTACCGGCTGGGCCAGTCGGGGTTCGGTTTGACCTACGGGGATATCTGATACCGAGCGTGAAATTTAATCTCTTGGCGCCGACCACCACGAATCCGCTTGCGACACTAAAGAGTCAAAGCGAAACGTTGAACATGCTCGAGGCAGGGGTCGGAATCATTTTCTCCTTTGGAAAGTGAGAACCTGTGACATTCTCAGGCGGTGAGCCGACCAGGTTCACCTACGCTGGCCTCTTTCTTACCACTCTCTCACTGCTGCAGCTCGAACTCTTTCTTACACGAATCTTCAGTGTGACGATGTGGTATCACTTCGCGTTCATGGCCATTTCACTCGCCATGTTCGGTCTTGCCGCCGGCGCGGTTTTGATCGAGGTCATGAAGAAACGGGAGCCACACGCCACGTTGGCGAATGCCGGTCTGTTGTTCGCGCTGACCAGCGCAATCTGCTTCACAGCCCAGCTATACATCCCCGCTGATCCGGAAAGAAAACTTTGGTGGACGATTTTCGCGTTCACACTGATCGCGATACCGTTTCTGTTCGGAGGAGTGGTTGTTTGTGTCGCTCTCACGCGCTTTCCCGCATTCACAGGAAAACTCTACGCGGCGGATCTTGCCGGATCAGCTGCCGGCTGTCTGCTCACCATTCCAATTCTGAACACCATACACGCTCCGACCGCGGTCATATTGAACGCTGGCATAGCCGCGTTAGCGGCCGCAGTTTTCGCTCTGTCTGTCCAGGGAAAGCTGCGATGGATCGCAGCAGCGGCATGTGTTGCATTGTTCACGGTTGCCGGAGTCAACCAGTCGCTGAAGAAGATCGATATTCAGTGGGTCAAAGGAGGCAAGAACTGGCACGGCGGCCTCTACGAAAAATGGAACGCGTTGTCACGCATCCATGTACGGGAAACGGACAGCGAACCGTTCGGGTGGGGACTGAGTCCAGCGTTCAAAACGAATCGCAGGCTTGATCAACTGTATTTGAATATCGATTCCGATGCTGCCACCGTCATTACCAGGTTCGATGGAAACCTCGGCGCGCTCGAGCATCTGAAGTACGACGTGACTGCGCTCGCCCACTATGTGCGAACTCCCACATCGGTACTCGTGATCGGCGTCGGCGGCGGCAGAGACATTCTGACGGCATTGGTGTTTGGCCAGCGGCACGTAACTGGTGTCGAGATCAATCGCGATATTTTGCGAGTATTGACGGAACGCTTTGTGGATTATGCCGGCAAACTTCAAGCACACCCGGCTGTGACGCTCGTGCACGATGAAGCTCGAAGCTACGTCGCTCGATCTCCTGAGAAATTTGGGATTATCCAGGCGTCGCTCATCGACACATGGGCCGCAACGTCTGCCGGTGCCTACGTCCTGACGGAGAACGGACTCTACACGAAAGAGGCGTGGCGGACCTTCTTGAATCATCTAACGCCTGATGGAATTCTCACCATGTCGCGCTGGTACTACGAAGCACAGCCGGCCGAGGCGCTGCGGCTGACGGCGCTGGCGACATCCTCGCTGATGGACATCGGCGTTGCAGATCCGCGGCAGCACATCATGGTTGTTCGCAAGCAGGACAGTTCTGAAATCGGCCAATACAGCGTCGCGACAATTCTTGTATCGCGACGTCCATTTACGGATGCCGAGATCGATCACATTACGGAGCTGTCTAAAGACATGGAATTTGTTCCGGTGTTGACGCCGCGTTTTGCCGAGAGACCGGAGTTCGAAGCAGTTGCTACCCGGGCCACGTACGACGAACTGGTCCGAACCTATCCACTGAACATCGCGGCGCCGACTGACGACACGCCATTCTTTTTTCACATGCTGCGCGCTCGAGATCTCTTGAAACCGGCGACGTATGAGGGCATGAACCAAAAAAACCTGAAGGCAGTGAAGGTCCTTGCCACGCTCCTGGGTATCGTTAGCGGATTGAGCGCCGTGGCCATTGTTGCGCCGCTCGCATTGCGCAGACGGGTGCGGCAAACGCATTCCGTCCGTTTGATGATCTACTTCGCGGCCATTGGGCTCGCGTTTATGATGGTGGAGATTGGGCAGCTCGAGCGGCTGATCGTTTTTCTCGGACATCCGATTTATGGATTGACAGTAGTCTTGTTCGTGTTGCTGCTCTCCTCCAGTATTGGCAGCTTTTATTCGCATCGAATAGGGGGATGGATTTGGCTTCTGCCTCTGGTACTTTCAGCGTTCATCCTCGTGAG
>QHXA01000256.1:6665-7155 GCA_003222755.1 Acidobacteriota bacterium | reverse complement strand
TCAAGAGGGCGCAATACAGTCACGACGGCGCACCCACGGCCTGGTACTGGGGCATTAACGGCGCGTTCTCCGTCATTTCATCGGTCCTGGCGGTTGTCATCGCTGTGTTTTGGGGCGTTACGATGACGCTGTGGGTAGGATTGGCCGCTTATACCATTGCGCTGATCGCATTGTCCGGAAGCGTACGTGAGGACAGGCATGCGTAAATATTCTCTACGACCGCCGCTGCAGATCATCCTGACCGCATTATTCCTCGCACTCCTCTCCATTGCGGCCGTCTCTGTCGATCGCCTCAAAGCCCACGTCACGTGGCTCGCAGATCCCGCGCGCGAGGGCCGGCATGCTGGAACCGCAGGCGCTGCCGCGGCTGCGGAATACATCTCGGCGCAACTGAAGCAGTTGGGCTGTGACGTTCAAATGCAGGATTTCGGCGGCCGGCGCAGAAACGTCGTCGGAAAAATAGGAAAAGCCGAACGCTACATTCTCTTAG
>QHXA01000256.1:6017-6602 GCA_003222755.1 Acidobacteriota bacterium | reverse complement strand
CGATAATGCTGCAGGTGTGGCTATGGTCCTTGAACTCATCCGTGAGTTGAAGGGAAGGGAATTACCGGTCTCTCTGATTGCGGTGGCATTCGATGATGAAGAGCAGGGACTGAACGGCTCCCGTTACTATGTCGATCATCCGCTATACCCGCTCGACAAAGCCCAATCCGCGGTCATCTTCGACAGCATGGGCCGCCAATTCATGGATCTTTCGACGTGGACCTTGTTCGTTCTCGGCTCCGAATATTCGAAGGAACTTGCTGCCGTTGTGCAAAAGCGCGCGGGGCCTGAGATGCTCGTGATCGGCACTGATCTGATCGGCCCCCGCAGCGATTTTGCGGGATTTGGTCTGAAACGGGTGCCGTATCTGTTTTTCACTCACGCGACGCACAAGGATTATCACGGCCCCGGCGACACCGCTGATCGTGTGAACTACACAAAGCTCGCCCAAGATTCTGACCTGATCGCGCAGGTCATCCAGGACATCGCTCGGCTCCCGTCGCAACCGAAGTTTCTCGATGCGCCTGTTTATCCAGCGGGAGAAATCGCCGCGCTGCAACACGAATTGGACCTCGTGGAAAAAGA
>QHXA01000256.1:0-5992 GCA_003222755.1 Acidobacteriota bacterium | reverse complement strand
CGCCGATTTTCGCGCACGCCTGAAATCCGACGATACACGCGAGCTCCGGCGCATCGCGACCTCCGCTCTGCTTGCGCTGGCGACGCCGCGGCTATCGGGTTTCATGGTCAGCTTCTACCTCGGTCCGTATTACGAACGCGAAAATCGGCCCGACATCGCAGCCGCCGTTTATGAAGACGCTCTCAAGGTGGAGACGGACCCGTCGGAACGCCGCGCCTTAGAAGAAAAAATACAGTCTCTCCGCGTGCCTGCCGCAAAGTAAACGCGAAGGCGAGGGTCGCACGCAAAGCGCCACGGGTTGGTCTCTACGCCGAATCGCAGAACGATCTGACTTGGCACTCTCATCTTGTTTCGATCGGCTGCCTGAGGCAATATCGAGATCCGTCCAGATTCCGCAGGTCTCGTTTATTGGAGATGAAGCCGTGAAAGGAATACTGAAGTGGCCGTTGATTGTTGCTGCAGCTGTTGTGGTTTTGCGTGTCGTGGTGGAGCAATCGGGAGCACCGAATTCGGTAAGCAACATCATAAGCGTTGTCGCATTGCACCTGGTGATCGTTCCTCTCTACTTTGCAATCCGCATCGCAAAGAGTGGACTAATGCATCCCTACGTGACTCAGGTGAAGCTAGTCGCGTTGTACGTTGTGTTGACGCGGGCCATGGTCCTTCCCACCTACTGGCTTGCACGAATCTATGGCTGGTCACAGCCACGATTCGCCGGTTTATCTGGTCCTGATGTGTCACCTTTAACCGGTTATATCATCGTTCCTTTCGCAACGGCCGCCGTGTGGATTATTGCCTCGACCGTTGTCGGCACAGTGCTTGGGTCGATCGTCATAGCCGTTATCGGCCGGTCCGCCACGAAACCGGCGGCTGCAGTCGATCACGAAGCGAGATCCTGAGGGACAGAGGCAAGACTCGTGTCCAAACCTTAATCCCCGAAGCTGACACTGGGCTCGGGCACGGGTTTCGCTCGTCGCAGCCACACCTGAAACTGGTCCAGATAAAGGTAGAGGACCGGGGTGATATAAAGCGTGAGAAGCTGAGAAACAACCAGACCGCCGACAACCGCTAATCCCAGCGCCTGGCGGGCGTCGCCACCTTCGCCATAGCCGATGGCAATGGGCAGTGTGCCGAACAGGGCCGCCATGGTGGTCATCATGATCGGGCGGAAACGGAGTGTGCATCCTCGATAGATCGCCTCTCGAGGACTGCGGCCTTCGCGCTGCGCTTCAATGGCGAAGTCGATCATCATGATCGCGTTTTTCTTCACGACGCCGAACAACATGATCAACCCAACGAAGGCATAGAGGTCGAGTTCTTTATGAAAGAGAACCAGCGTCAGCAGCGCACCGAAAACGGCGGACGGCAAGCCAGACAGAATCGTAATGGGATGGATGAAGCTCTCGTACAGCACGCCGAGCACGATGTAAATCACAAGGATCGCTACGATAAGCAGAATCGTCAGTCCCTGAAAGGATTCCTGAAACTCCTTGACGGTTCCTTGAAAACTCCAGATCAGGCTGGCGGGCATCCGGAGTTCTCGAACTGCCTCGTTGACCCGATCGGCAGCTTCGCCCAATGAAAATCCCGGCTTCAGATTAAAGGAAATCGTGGATGCGGGGATCTGCCCGAAGTGATTCACGCTCAGCGGACCGACCGTCCGAACCACGCGCGCGACTTCATCCAGCGGAACCAATTGTCCCCTCGCCGATCGAACGTAGAGTTTCTGCAGCGCATCAGGCGAACCCTGGTATTCCGGTTGAACTTCAAGAATTACGGAGTATTGATTCGCGGGCGCGTAAATGTTCGAAACCTGCCGGTCTCCGAACGAACTGTACAGCGCGTTTTGAACCTGTTCCGGCGTCACTCCCAGCGACAGCGCGCGATCCCGATCGATGTCCACTTTCAATTGCGGGCTGGCAATCAGCAGATCACTGCTCACATCGACGAAGCCCGGCAGGGTTTGAATCTTCTGCGTGAGCTTGGGCGTCCATTCATAGATATCGTTCAAACTGACGCTTTGCAGCGTCATCTGGTACACGCTCGTTGTGAACTGCCCGTTGATTGTTATCGGTGGCGGATTCTGAAGAAACGTCATCATGCCGCGCACCGCTGCCAATTTAGGACGTAGCTGTTCGATGGTCTGATCGACGGTGAGCTTTCGCTGGTTGCGAGGTTTCATCAACGAGAACGCATATCCCACATTGCTCTCTTGGGAGAAAGCGAAAGCCCCTGAAACATTGGGGTCCGCTTTCATGACGTCCGCAACCATCTTCTGCCGCTCGGCCATTGCCCGATAGGAAATATCCTGTCCGGCCATGCTCACGGCGAAAATGTATCCACTGTCCTGACTCGGGATGAATCCGGTCGGCATGGTCATGAAAATGTAAATCGTGCCGGCCAGCATCGCGAGGGCTACTGCCATCGTCGCAAACTTGTGACGCAGAACGCTGCGCAAGGTGTAGTCATAGGCCGTAGCGATCGAATTGAAGCCGCGCTCCAGTGCCCGATAGAGCGCCCCGTGTTTCCGATTATGCGGCGGCAGGAAACGGCTACCTAGCATGGGCGTGAAGGTGAGCGAGACAAAGCCCGATATTAAAATCGCGACGATAATCGTAACGGAGAACTCGTGCAACAAGCGTCCGACCATGCCGCCGAGAAACAGTACCGGAATGAAGACGGCAATCAGAGACAGTGTCATCGAAATGATCGTGAAACCAATCTCCTTGGATGCCAGTGCCGCGGCTTGGTAACGGCCGTGGCCCATCTCCATATAGCGCACGATGTTTTCCAGCATGACGATCGCGTCGTCAACAACGAAACCAACGCACAGCGTGAGCGCCATCAGCGAGAGCGTATTCAGGCTATAGCCAAGCAGGTAGATTGCCGCAAACGTACCGATGATCGAAAGAACCACCGCCGATCCCGGTATTAATGTGGCCGAGAGGTTCCGGAGAAACAGGAAGATCACCAGCACAACGAGCGCGATAGTCAAGATCAGCGTGAACTCGACGTCGTGGATCGATCCGCGAACGGTCTCTGAGCCGTCGTAGAGAAGATCGAACTCGACCGCGGGCGGAAGAGCCTTACGAAGTTCGGGGAGAATTTTTCGGATCTTGTCTACGATATCGACAGTGTTCGTGCCCGGCTGTCGCGAGACGGCGAGAATGATGCTTCGGGTTCCGTTGTTCCACGCGATCGTTTTGTTGTCTTCGACGCTGTCGACAACGCTGGCGAGTTCTTCGAGACGCAATGGGACGCCATTTCGCCATTCGACAATGAGTGGACGGTAGGCCGCGGCTTCCATCAACTGCCCCGTCGATTGCACCGTGAACGATTGCTTCGGCCCGCGCAGGCGGCCCGTCGGAAGATTCACATTACTCTGCTGCACCGCCCGCTGTACCTCGTCGACACCAACCTGATGCGCCGCGAGGCGATCCGGATCCGCCTGAATACGGACCGCGTATTTTTGCGCGCCGAAGACCTGCACTCGAGAGACGCCGCTTACCGACGACATCCGCTGCGCGAGCATCGTCTCCGCGTATTCGTTGACGGTGTACAAGGGCAGCGTCGTCGAGCCCAATGAGAAATATAGAATCGGCTGTTCGGACGGATTCTGCTTGGCGTAAGACGGCGGCCGCGGCATAGGCGGAAGCACGGCCTGCGCAATTGCGGATTGCACATCCTGCGCGGCAGCGTCGATGTCACGGTTGAGTGCGAACTGAATGGTGATCGTGCTGCCGCCCTGCGTGTTTGACGAACTGATCGACCGGACTCCCGCGATGGTCGAAAACTCGCGCTCGAGAGGGGTTGCAATCGAGGACGCCATCGTTTCGGGATTTGCGCCCGGCTGAAACGCAGTGACCTGGATTGTGGGGTAGTCCACGGCGGGGAGCGCAGCAATCGGCAGCGCGCGGAAACCAACGATTCCGAACAACAAGATCGCGAATGTGAGGAGCGTCGTCATCACGGGACGCTCGATGAATATGTGAGAGAAATGCATGTTATTTGGTTGAAATCTTCGCGCCCGGGAATAGACGAGACTGACCATCGGTCACGACGGTCTCACCGGCGGCCACACCCTTTTCAAGGATGACCTTACCCGAGATCGTCTGCCCGACGTTAACGGGGCGCGGTTCAACAGTCCCGTCTGCTTTAACCACGTACACGAACGAACCCTGCTGCCCTACCTGGATCGTTTCCGAGGGAACGACGGTGGCGGTCTGCGTATTCAGCGTGAGGATAACATTCACAAACTGGCCCGGCCACAAATGTCCGTCATTGTTGTCGAAAACCGCTTTCAATCGGACCGTTCCCGTATTCGGATCCACAGTATTGTCGATAACGCTCAACGTGCCCGTGGCCGGCATTGCATCTTTTTCCGGCGCCGCGGTAACCCTTAGTTTGCGGAGGGAATGCTGCTGTGAAATTGCGCCGAGATATCGCTCGGGAACACCAAACGTGACAAAGATCGGTTTGAGTTGGTTGAGAACGACCAGCGGGTTGTCGCCGTTTGCTTTAACGAGATTTCCCGGATGCACCAGCAGGTTGCCCGCTCTGGCCGAGATCGGAGCATGAATTTCACAATAGGCCAGGTTTAGTTTCGCCTGCTCCACCGCTGCGCGATCCGCTTCCAGGGCCGCTCGAATCGTTTCACTGCCTGCTTCGTCAGCGCGCACGCTGTGTTCGGCTACTTCAGCCATCGTTCGAATTTGTTCCTCCTGCTGCCGCGTCGAGATGCCCTCCTTCGACAGCTGCTCGAATCGCGTGGCCTCGGCCTTCGCGTTTTTCAGCTGTGCCTGGCTACGCGCGAGATTGGCCTCCGCACCACGCAGCTGCGCCTGGTCCTTCGCGACGGCCGCTTCCGCCTGGCGAAGGGCTTCACGAAATGGCCTTGAATCGATCTCAAACAGCAGGTCGCCCCGGTTGACATTTGCGCCTTCGGCGAACTTCACATTCAAAAGAGGACCGGCAACCTGTGATTTCACCTCAACAGTGGAATACGCTTCGGCTGTGCCAACACTTCGGAGCTGAATGGGTACCGATTCTTCCACAGCTTGTGTCGTCGCCACCGGTACAGGAGGAAACACCGGCGGACCCGACTGGGCCTGCGGCGAGGAACATCCGGCAGCAAGAACGGGAAAAATGAAGCTGACAATTGCAATAAATTTCGTCATAAATGCACAAGCAGTTTAGCAAAACTGTACGGGTTTAGCCGGATTGCACGCCGGAAGCGTGCTTCGGGATCTTAGCCGGGGCATCGCACCGCTCCGCGGTGCCGAAATTGAAGTATCTTAATCATCAATTCCAATCCTCTCCAACAAGGAGAATGCGATGCGTTCACGATTTGTGCTTCTCTTGCTCTGTTTAGGTCTCCTCACCTCGACAGCCCAAGCCCAATCGCCGTTGAGCGGCGTAATCGATATTCACGCGCACAGCGATCCCGATACCCGGCCGCGGTCGATCGACGCAATCGATCTTGCACGGCTCGCCAAAGAGCGAGGCATGCGCGGGCTTGTGCTGAAGAATCATTACGAATCGACGGCCGCACTGGCATATGTCGTTCGGAAGGTAGTTCCAGGTATTGAAATTTTTGGTGGGATCGACCTGAATCGCTCCGTCGGAGGAATTAATCCTGAGGCGGTCGAACGCATGGTTCTGATGAAAGGCGGATGGGGCCGAGTCGTTTGGTTGCCGACGTTTGATTCTGAAAACCAGGTGCGTGACTCCAAAGAAAAGCGGCCGTTTGTGCCGATTGCGAAAGACGGTCGTTTACTTCGCGAAGTGCAACAAGTGATCGCTCTCGCGGCGAAACATCAATTGATGCTTGAAACCGGCCACTCGTCCGCGGAAGAAGCACTCATGGTCGTCCGCGAAGCCCACCGCCAGGGTGTTCAACACATCGTCGTCACACATGCCATGCAGGCGCCCGTGCGTATGACAATTCCGCAAATGCAGGAAGCCGCGCGGGAGGGAGCGTTCATCGAGTTTG
>QHXA01000220.1 GCA_003222755.1 Acidobacteriota bacterium | reverse complement strand
TTGGGATCGTCGATGGTGACTTCGTAATCAATCGTGTCGGCATTGACGAGCGTGAACCGTTCAACCGTGTGCAATGCATCGGTGAGATAGGCAATCTCCCGCGAATACGCCGTCACGCCATTGAAGTTCGTCGTGTCCACAACAAGAGTATTTCCTTCCCAGTGTCCGACTGAATCGCCCAGGAACAGCTTGATGTTCTTCGAAAGATGCGTCCGGCCATCGAGATTGATCGTGCGCGTGAAGTGCTGGTACTCGGACAGAATGGTGATCTGCTTGTCCGTCTGCAGGAACTGGAACGGGCCATTCCCAAAGAAAAGTCCGGGCATCGCGCAGCGCGCATCCATCTCGACATATTTCAACCCTTGGGCGGGGTTCGTTTTCAGAAGGAAAGCGCGTCGAGCGGCGTCGGCCTCGGCTTTCCACGGCAGAATTCTGCCGGGTTCGGCGATGCCCATCTGGCGCCGTTCTCGATTCTGGCCGCGTTGCCCCTCTTGCGGGGTTTTTCCGAGCTTCTCGCTGAACTGGTCGACGAACCCGCGGTCCACGTTGTTTAAGCCATCATCGCGACTCGAAACCGAAAGCGGATTTGCGGGAGTGGGATCGAGCGGATTCGGCGGCCGATGGTCTTGCGCTTCAAGCGCACCATTGTCGAGGCCTCCGACTCCTCTTCTGTTCCAGATTCCATTTGGAATTTCCGGCTGGCCGTCCGCCAGCTTTGCAGGTGTGAACGCTTTCGCAGCAGGCCGCGGCGTTTGCGCGTGAGCCGGCGCTATCGCGACGAGCCACAAAGCGGCGATGAATGAAGTACTATTCGTGAAAAGGCGCATTCTTGTATCGCTCCTCTTGGAGGTAGAACACACATTCGTATTCCAGCAATCGCGCATTCTTGTCCACGACGCGGTAGAGAGGCATGCTGATCTTCCACGGTCGCGTGAAGACCTTGGGATCCTCGATCGTCGCTTCGTAGCGAATGTGATCGGGATCGGTCATGGTGTACCGCTCGATGACGTGCAACTTCTCGCTGTGAAAATTACCGGCGTGATCGAACCATGTCTGATCGTTGAAATTCCTGACGTCGACAACCAGCGTATCGCCTTCCCAGCGCCCGCGTGAGATGCCCACCCAGTTTTCTTCGGGCGTTTCCGGGTGCGGACTTCCATCCATCACGATCGGACGCAGCGTGTGCGTGAATTCGTAGGAGATCGCGACGTCTTTCGGTGTCTGCGTGATCTTGAAGGGAAATGGCATGTACGTCGCGCGCGGCACGCCGGGCAGGAAGCAATTGTGTTCCGTCGGGTCGGCTGTCGCGCGGTTCGCAAAGTTCTGCGCTTTTTTCGCAACCGCCCACGGCTGATAAGGAATTTCATTTCCTTCGACCACTCCGAGCCCCGGAGGAGTGCCCAGCGCGCCCGAATGATCCTGGATGTCCCACGCGGCCGTGTTCAACACCTGCCAGATACCGTTCAGATCCGGTTTCCCGCCGACCCGTTTGAGGCTTGGGCTCTGGGCCTCCAGCGGCGCAGTCCATAAAAGAAACCCAATGAGCCCGATAAAAACGATTCTGAATTTGTTCATGCGAATTTGGCGTGAATATTAACATGCGCTTATGCGGAAGGGTAGCCTGGGAGTTTCACTATTCCATTGAATGCGATGCCACTCGGCAGTTTCCGTGGAGCTATTGGACGAACATCGCAAAACTGGATTTCCTCAATTCTAACGACCTTCAGGGGTCCGCTCCAGTTGCTTGTTGGGCGGCCGTCGGCGAGGGTAATATGGAAAGAATGACGAGGGCCACTGAATCCATACTTGCTGATGCGCTCCGGCTTGATGCCAAGGCTCGGGCCGAACTCGCAGCCGAATTACTTGCCAGCCTGGATGGCCCTGCTGATCCGGACGCAGCGTCCGCTTGGGAGCGGGAAATCCAACGCAGAGTCGATGCACTAGAGGCGGGCGCCGAGAAATTGGAATCCTGGGAGAACGTGAAGCGTCGGATTGCGACTAATATTCTGGGCCGTTGACTCGTACGCTCCGTAACCTCAAAGCGGCAAGCAAAGAGTTTTCTGCAGCCGTCCGTTGGTACGAAGAGCAACGCCCTGGCCTGGGTGGCGAATTCTTCGATGCTGTCGTTGATGCAACATCCCTCATTCAAGTACAGCCCGAAATAGGCACACCATCTCGGGACGGCCGTACGCGGCGTGTGCTGGTGCAAGGATTTCCTTATCAAGTTGTATATCGTGTTTCAGCAGATGAGATTGTCATTGTCGCAATCGCTCACTTGAAACGACGGCCTGGATATTGGAGGAAGCGGAAGTAGCCGAATGCAGGCCGCGCAATGACCCGCGGTTGAGCGGCCGCGCCTTTCAGCGGTGCGCTCCAATTGCTTGGCAGCAGTCGGGTGTGATGATGCAATGTTTTCGCCTGCCGTGCAATACGGAACAAAGTTAGGTACCGAGTGTCTAAGGGGGCATGTGGCGCGTTTTGACGCTCTGCGTTTTCTGCTTGGCTTTGCGGCAAGGAGATAAGTTCAAGCCTGACGAAATACGAAACCTTGTGCCGAAAACAGTTGATTGTTTGTTGGAACAAATAGCAACTCCATGTCGCACGATTGAGTACCGAGAGCATTCTTGGAGAAAGGGACCGCGGGGGATTGTCACAGTCGAAGAATTCCGTGAACGGGGCATTCGGGCCTGGGACCAGGACTGGTCCGGCGCCGACACGACCGAGGTGCAGTTAATTCAGTACTATGTCTGGCGCGAAACTGCGAAGCGGGACACGTATCAATCGACCGTCGACAAATGAACTCGTTGTGATCGATCACCAACAACAAACGTTTTGGGTTAACCGCGGTGCTCTTGGTACCGCCACGTGGGAGGCAGACAATTCTGCATGTGAAGTTGCGGCTTCTCATTACTGGTTTTCCGATTGGAGGTTAGTCGGTCGGTCGAATGTCGCGGGAATTGATACGGTACGATATTCAGGCGTCGATATGGGTGGCGCGCATCAAGACATAGACTTCGCCCCTAGCCTTGGCTGTGAACGTTTCCGCCACCTTTATCGAAAACGGAACGGCTGGGGTTTTACTACCGAATGGACGGAATGGCAGGTTACTTCCTACGATTTGGGCCGGCCTCGTGTTGAACTGTTCAATGTTCCAGCCGGCTACACTCGAATGCAATCACCGTGAAAACACGCGGTTTTACTGGACTGACAGTCTGCCTAACGTTTTACGACGCTGCGTGTCAGCGGACTGCGACCGTCAGATTCGCCACAGCCGCCGGGAGCCGTGAATGAACGCGACGATGAAATGTGTGCATCAGTGAGTTTGTAAACGAGGCGATAAGGTTTCACGAGTAACTCGCGAATGGATTCGATATCAAATTCTGGTACGGTTTGCCCACGCTCTGCGAAATGAGCGAGGGACGCGGCAGCATCAAGGGCTTCCTGAACAAAGCGCGTAAAACTCCGAATCACGACCAATGTAAGTAGCCGCAGCCTCAAGATCATCCCATGCCGGATCAGTCCAGACTACTTCTCGGGAATCCAATGCAGTGCAACAGCTCACGAATGGGCAGGTCGACAAGACGCGGCCCATACACCCCTATCCGCGGGTGGCGAAATATAGGGGAAGCGGCGACGTTAATGATGCCGCGACCTTCACCTGCTTTGCTCCACGTTAGAAGTTAACGCGACCGCCCATGGTAAACCTCCGATTTCCTCCTGCGGTCGTAATGCGTCCGAAGCTCGTGGAGTTGATGCTCAGATTCGCAGGAAGCGGAACGCTGAAGATCGGGTGGTTCATGACATTGACGACGTCCATCCGAAATTCAAATTCCTTTGTCTCCGTGAGCCGCACGCGTTTGATCAGATTTGCATCGAAGCCGATTGCGCGGGGGCCTTCGATCCATTTCAAACCCAGCGTGCCATTCTTGCCTGGCGCGGGATTCACAAGAAGGACATGGCCCTGCGCATCCGTAATTGCCTTGTTGTTGAACTGGCCGTTCAATCCGTTTGCCGATGTCACTCCGGCAACGGAAGGGTCAGTGATCTGCTGAATTCCGGGGAAGTACGTGACTCCGTTTGCAACTTTCGTGACATTCCCGAAGCTCTTCGGAAAGTCGCCGACGATATCCGGAGTCGTCACGGTGAAAGCCGTAGCCGCACTCGTAAATGTCCACAGCGGCGACGTGATCGTAAGCGGCGCGCCTGACGTCCAACTGAAGATTGCCCCCAATTGCCAGCGCTCCACCAGCCGCTGGACGAATCCCGGCGCGCTGTTGAGGAACGGCCGGCCGAGTCCAAACGGCAGGGCGTAAGTGCCATTCGTGGAGAGCGCGTGCGTGCGATGATACCCAAGCAACGTCTTGTTCCCCGAGCGATTATTCGGATCGCGATAATCGATCGTCGCATCACCATCGTTTTCGCCGGTGGCCCTGCTCCAGGTGTACTGCGTTTGATTGGTGAAACCGTGTGCCAGGCGTTTCGTGAATTCGAGCTGTAGGGAGTGGTAGGTGGAGTTGCCCGTGTTTCCATGAAGCGTCACGAACTGGAACTGCGGATTGAGCACGAAGAAATTTTCGGGGAATAAACCGCTGTTTCGTACAAAACCGCCGCCCTTGCCCGTAACACTCGTGCTGCGGTTCAGAAAATCGGCAAGCTGGGCAACGCTGCCATTCGCGATAAAGGCCCGCGTGTTGTTGTTCGCGCGCAGCGACGCCGATCCCGTAACGGTCGTGCCACTGATCACGCCGGACCCGAGGTTCAGGCCTCGCAGCATGTCGTCGAACAATCTGGCATCGCCGCCGCTGCGCGTCGTATTGAACGCATCGAGAAATCCGTTCTTGAAGATATCCACCCAATTGAGCGGCACTCCTCCCCATAGCTTTGTGCCTTTTGTCCCGACATAGGAAACGCTGAGCGCCATGTCATGCCCCAGATCGCGGAGGATTTCGAAGTTGAAATTCTGAATGTATGGAGCCACCCGGTTCGTGGCGCCCATCGGAACTGTTTCATTCCGGCTTCCGTCCAGTGGAACAGCCGCAAGCGGGGCAAACTGCTGCGGTATGGGCAAAGTCAAATTCGACAAAGACAGGTAATTCGCCGTCGTGTACGAAAGCCCCTGGTTGACCGAACCGGCAAATGTTCCGGGAAGAGCGCGGCCGAACACGGACGACAATGCCACCGTATTGAGCGAGCTTCCCGGATAGCTCCAGCCATAGCCTGCTCGAAGTACCGTCTTGTCCCTTCCAAACCAGGGCATCGCCCAGCTCAAGCCAAAGGAGGGCGCAAAATTATTCCAGTCATCGCCCCACATTTGCTTGCCCGGATTGGGCGAGTTCTTTCCGACGAACTCAACCCTGGCGATCGCGCCGCACGAAATGCCACAAAGACCCTTCTCTCGATCGACGGGCGCGCCGGCCAGCCCTTTGCCGTCATATGGGACGCCGAACCATTCGTAATGAACGCCGTAATTCAGCGTCAGATTAGGGCGGACCTTCCAGCTATCTTTGATGAACAGGCTGAATTCCGACGTATGCCAATCGCGAATCTGCAGTTTCACGCCATCCTTATAGCCGCGAAACACCGGGTCTTTTGGATCCCGAAGATCGAAAGCCTCAACGATGTTTGCCACCGATCCGGATAAATCGGTGAGCATGTTTCGAGCTAACGTCTGGTTGTTGCCGGTCAAACCGGCTATGGCGACGTTATCGATTCCAGTCACGGCAGGGCCGCCGGCGCCCAGCACTGCGCGTGGTGTGAAATTGGTATCGTTTCCGGAACGCGA
>QHXA01000219.1:8669-9099 GCA_003222755.1 Acidobacteriota bacterium | reverse complement strand
ACGCTGCTGCCTCTCGAGCCAGGCTTGCTCCCACCTGAGTTTCCAAAAGTGGCCCTACTATAGCCATCCGAACGAGGCTGTTCAAGAGCAGAAACCGGAAGAGACCCTCTCGCCTATCCAATATGAGATGTCGATTGTGCGATGTGCACTGCACTTGTCACATGATCGCGCGCGTGTGGTATAACATGCACCGCTCGATATGTTACCCGCAGGATAGGACAGCTTTAGAGGAGCGCCAATGGAGATATTTCCAATCGATGAGCAGGGGCTGCTGTTCATCTCGCCCGACATTGACGATTGGGGCGTGGTCACCAGCCGCGACATTTACGTTGTGTTTGACCTTGACAATGATCTCGATCTGGGAATCCCAGAGATTCCCAATCAATTGCT
The DNA here is from genome assembly GCA_003222755.1 of Acidobacteriota bacterium. GTDB lineage: Bacteria > Acidobacteriota > Terriglobia > 20CM-2-55-15 > 20CM-2-55-15 > 20CM-2-55-15. Next base: position 8,709 of record QHXA01000219.1, on the reverse strand, counting down.
GTACATCTACTTTCCATTCGAGGATAGAGAGCTGCCCGAT
>QHXA01000219.1:1442-8496 GCA_003222755.1 Acidobacteriota bacterium | reverse complement strand
CCAGCAGAAGCGAATGGGGGCGCTATACAACAAGAACTTCGCGGGATATCTGCAAACTCTACCCTCTGAGGCCCTCGCTTATCCGCAGAAGCGCTGAGGTATGAAACGACAAGAGGAGAAGATCAGAATGTGAAAGCAGGTCATTCTTTAGCTGTGACCTTCGCCGACAAACTTCCCTGGTGCAGACGCACCTTCACGTTCGAATCAATTTCCACCGCCTCTGCCGAGCGGATGACCCGGCCTTCAGGTGTGAGACAAATCGCGTAGCCGCGCTCCAGGACCGCAAGCGGGCTGAGCGCGTCCAGTGTGTGCGCAATGCGCGCGAACGATTGATGCCAGCGTTTCATGGCCCGCTGCATGGCCGCAGCCAGGTGTTGTTCACACAGCTCCAAACGATGCGCTCTCGATCGGATAAAGCTGCGGTTTCGGCCCGCCTGCTCGATGCGGAAGGCGAGATCATCCACGCGTTGTGCCATGCGGCGAATCCGGTTCTCAGCCACGACGAAGCCGCGACTCCCGATTTTCGCAGCGAGGAAATGACGAAGCGTACTCAAGCGGTATTTCATCAGCGACTCCAGGCGCGCGTCCATCTGCCGCACGCGATCGGTGATTTCCGCTTTGGACTTGATGACAATCTCCGCTGCCGCGCTCGGCGTCGCCGCTCGCAGATCCGCCACAAAATCACAGATCGTAAAATCCACTTCGTGTCCAACAGCCGAAATCACCGGCTTGCGCGATCGAACGATGGCTCGCGCAACGCGCTCCTCGTTGAACGGCCAAAGATCTTCCATCGAGCCGCCGCCACGCGCCACGATGATGACCATCACTTGCAGCGAAGCGCCATCGCCCTGCACTTCGGCTGGGAAAATGACGACGTTGATCGCATTGTGCCGACGCTTCAGGACCGTGAGAATGTCGCGCAATGCAGCGCTCTTGGGCGAGGTGACGATGCCAATCTTTCGCGGGAATGCTGGAATGGGCCGCTTACGCTCAGCGTTGAATAAGCCTTCCTTGTCCAGCTTCTGTTTCAATTGTTCGAATGCGAGCTGCAAGGCCCCGAGACCCGCCGGTTCGAGAACTTCAACGATCAACTGATATTCACCACGACCTTCATATGTGCTGACCCGGCCCCGCGCGCGAAAGAGCTTTCCATTTTCAGGTCGAAACCGGAGCAGCCGCGCCGCAGTGCGAAAACAAACAGCAGGAATCTGAGCGCGGTCGTCTTTTAACGTGAAATAGAGGTGACCGGCAGTCGATGTCTTGAAATTCGAAAGCTCGCCTTCAACCCAAATATCGGTGAACCGCCGCTCGAGCATCTCTCGAATCTCGAAGCTGAGTTCCGATACCGAATAGATTTTGCGTTGAAATTCCGTGTTATGCACGCGGGCAGTATAGTGTATCCGGACCGATGGATGAACCGCTCAAGTGGTTACCTGACACAGATGCAACGCCCTGGCAGGCATTAGGAAAGGCCATGCACGCCGGCCTGCCCGTTCCCACCGGGTTTATGGTGTTGCCGTTTGCTCCGGAAGAACAAATTCGGGCCGCATATGAGCAACTGAAAATCAGCGACAAAGCCCACTTCATCGCTGTGCGGGGCCCCTCGCATGCTGCGCTGAACATCATCGGTTCTGACGCCGTGGTTCACGCACTGCGGCGGCTGTGGGCGGAATCTGCTGACGCCCCGGTACTCGTGCAGCGGATGATTCATGCGATGTGGTGCGGCAAGACGCATTGGCATCGAAAAAATCTCAGGATCAAGGCGAATGAGGGCATGATGATTCTCGATCCGGATACTTATCTCGTTAACAGCACGACGGGCAAATGCGTCCGTCGCACGCTCGAACCGAAACAGAGAAAGATGATCCGGCACGTGGACGGCTCGGCGAAAGTCGTGGAGAGAGAGGGTGAGCGCACCGCGATGCCGGCCGAACATTTGGCTAAGATCGCAGAATTGGCCGTGCGGGCCGGTAGCGATATCGGTTGGGCTGTTGATGACTTGGATAAGGTGTGGTTGATCAGCGTTTCTTAGCCACAGCTCACGCGATCGTGACTTCCTTTGTCAAATACACATCCTGAATTGCATTCAGCAAGGCGACACCTTCCTGCATCGGCCGTTGGAACGCTTTTCTTCCCGAAATCAGTCCCATGCCGCCGGCTCGCTTATTGATGACTGCGGTTCGAACGGCTTCTTTCAAGTCGCTTTCGCCGGACGAAGCGCCACCGGAATTGATCAGGCCGATGCGGCCCATGTAGCAGTTCGCAACTTGATAGCGCGTGAGATCGATCGGGTGATCGGAAGTGAGGTCGGAGTAGACCTTCTTGTGAGTCTTTCCAAAATTCAGCGCGTTGTACCCGCCGTTATTCTCCGGCAGCTTCTGCTTGATGATATCCGCTTCGATGCTCACGCCGAGGTGGTTAGCCTGGCCCGTAAGATCGGCGGAAACGTGGTAATCCTGCTCCTTCGTTTTGAAGGCCGAATTTCGCAGGTAGCACCACAGGACCGTGTACATCCCAAGCCCGTGCGCCTGGTGGAACATGCCGGTAATTTCCTGAAGCTGGCGCTTGGATTCTTCTGAACCGAAATAAATCGTTGCGCCAACGCCGGTACATCCCATCTCGAAGGCTTGCTTGATATTCGCAAACAGAATCTGATCGTAACTGTTGGGATATGACAGAAACTCATTGTGATTGAACTTCAGCAGAAACGGAATCTTATGCGCGTATTTGCGCGCCACGGCGCCCAGCACGCCCAGCGTTGTCGCGACCGCGTTACAGCCGCCTTCGATTGCAAGCTTCACAATGTTTTCGGGATCGAAATAGAGCGGATTGGGAGCAAACGAGGCGCCCGCGGAGTGCTCAATGCCCTGATCAACGGGCAATATCGAAACATAACCGGTCTTTGCCAGCCGGCCTGACCCAAATAGCTGTTGCAGGCTGACCAGGGCGCGCGTTGGACGGTCGTAACCAATGAAAATCCTGTCGATGAAATCGGAACCAGGCAAGTGGATTTTATCCTTGGATATAGTCTTGCACTGATGCGACAGCAATCCGTCCGCATCCGCTCCGAGTATTTCTTGAATTCTCCCAATCATGAACTCCTCCTTACCGTCGATGCAGAACGGAAAATAATAATGTGAGTAAAAGGCTCAGCAGAATGGAAGTGCCCAGCGGAAAATAAAAACTAAAGTTATCGCGCTGGTAATGAAAGTCGAGTGGAAGGCGGCCGAGCCGGAATGGCAGTTTCGGCCCCAGCATGAAAAGGAAACCTAACAGCGCCAGAACACCGCCCATGACCACGAGCATTCGACCAAGTTGCACCATAGGTCTATTCTACGGGCAGACGCGCTAATTCGGGGTCAGACGTCTAAATCACCTCAATTCGCCTCGTGGAATTTGCGAATCGTGCGGGTTTGAGTGCGCGAATTGAGGTGATTTAGACGTCTGACCCCGAATTAGCCCGTCGTGCGAAGCCGAGGAAACGATGCCGGCAAGACATGCAGCGCCAGGGAACAATCCAGAACCGCTTCAAGATCCATTCCCTTGCGCCATGTCGAATCGAACGACGAACATCGGTCGAACCACATTCCAAACACTGCGACACTATTGTGAGAAAACTCGGCGTGTGTCGCAGAATTGAATCGCGAAGGTACCCGTGATGCAACATTTAATCGATCCGAGTTGTTCTAAACAGCAAGCTTAGGCTGCCTGCGTGACTTCGTCTTCTTCAATAACTTCCCAGACCGTCAACGCACTGCATTTGGGACAACGTGTAAACGTCTGGTCCTTGGCAAACCGTGTCGTCTGCAAGCAGCATTCGGAAACATACAAGCCTTCGTGAATAACGTCCAGTCCGGTTTTCATGGACCTTACCTCCGTTTTGAAGTTTCCCGGTGCCGGAGCATTTTATTGACCACGTTACTCTCGCGACGGCGGCCGTATGCACCGCCAATTCTTTCAGGCATTTGCCTCGTGTTGCGGCGAGAGTGCGCAAGTGCCAAGCCTGCGCGAAGGAAAATTTTGGGGAAGTTTTCCCCAGTTCATCGGACGATTTCAAGCTGATTGAAAAAATAACCAATCTCGAACGCGGCCGTCTCCGGTCCATCTGAACCGTGAATCGCGTTTCGCTCGATGTTCGTGCCGAACTGTTTTCGGATGGTTCCGTTGTCGGCCTTCGCCGGATCGGTGGCTCCCATAACCTTTCGGAGTTTCTCGATAGCATTGTCGGCTTCGAGGACCATGGCCACAATCGCACTCTCTGTCATGAACTTCACAAGATTACCGAAGAAGGGCCGTTCCTTGTGCACGTAATAGAAGCCTTGAGCTTGCGCCTCCGTTAGATGAAGCATCTTCATCGCACAGATCCGGAATCCGGCTCTTTCAATTTCGCTCAAGACCGCGCCGGCCTTGCCAGCACTCACGGTATCCGGTTTCAGAATGGTGAAAGTTTTCTGCATATTGATCCTACTTCATGCCGGCCTGCACCGCGTCACCGATCTCGGCGGGACTTTTCACGACACGAATTCCGGCGGACTGCATTGCCGCCATTTTTTCACTCGCAGTGCCCTTCCCGCCGGCAACGATGGCTCCCGCATGGCCCATCCGCCGGCCTGGAGGCGCCGTCTGTCCGCAGATGAAACCGACCACTGGCTTCTTCACATTCGCTTTGATGTATGCCGCAGCTTCTTCTTCGGCCGCTCCGCCGATCTCACCAATCATAACAATGGCATGCGTGTCCGGATCCTCGTTGAACAGCCGAATCACGTCGATGAAATTTGTGCCGATAATGGGATCACCGCCGATTCCAACACACGTCGATTGCCCGATTTTGCGTTTGCTCAGTTGACCCACGGCTTCATAGGTGAGAGTTCCGCTTCGCGAAACGACTCCAACGTGGCCTTCAAGATGAATGTGACCCGGCATGATTCCGACTTTGCAGCGGCCCGGCGAAATGACTCCTGGACAGTTCGGCCCGATGAGGCGCGTCTTTTTGCCGTTTAAGAATGCGGTAGCGCGAACCATGTCGAAGGTGGGAATGCCTTCCGTGATGCAGACGATCAATTCAATGCCTGCTGCCGCCGCTTCCATAATGGCATCCGCCGCAAAAGGCGGCGGGACGAAAACCACGGATGCGTTCGCGCTGGTGTTGCGTCGCGCGTCCTCGACAGTATTGAACACATCGATGCCTTCATGCTTCGTGCCGCCTTTACCAGGAGTCACGCCGCCAACAACGTTTGTCCCATACTTTACCGCCTGAATGGTGTGAAACGCGCCTTCGCGGCCAGTGATGCCTTGAACAAGCAGCCGGGTATTCTTATCGGCAAGCACGCTCATTTGATTCCTGTTGTCGACGCGACGACTTTCTCGGCCGCGTCTTTCATTCCGTCAGCCACGATGAAATTCAATCCGGAGTTCCGCAGAATCTGCTGACCCTCGTCCACATTCGTACCCTCGAGCCGAACAACGACGGGAACCTGAACGCCGATGGCTCTAGCCGCTTCCACTACGCCTGAGGCTACGACATCGCATCGCATGATGCCGCCGAAAATATTAATTAGGACCGCCTTTACATTTTTGTCGGAGAGAAGAAGACGAAATGCGTTCTTGACCTGTTCCGCCGATGCCCCGCCGCCGACATCGAGGAAATTCGCAGGGTTGCCGCCCGCCAGTTTGATGATGTCCATTGTGGCCATCGCCAGACCTGCGCCGTTCACCATACAGGCTACATTTCCGTCGAGCTTGATGTAATTCAACCCAAACTTACTTGCTTCGATTTCGAGAGGATCTTCTTCGTTGAGGTCGCGAAGCTCTTTGATGTCCCTGTGCCGGTACAACGCATTGTCATCGAAGTTCATCTTCGCGTCGAGCGCGTACACTTTGTTGCCGCCTGTCACGAGGAACGGATTGATCTCAGCTAATGAGGCATCCGTGTCTTCGAATGCCGTGTAAAGGGCAACCATGAACTGCACCGCATCAGTCATGAGTTCCGGCGCGAGTCCGAGGCCGAACGCGAGCCGCCTCGCCTGATACGCCTGAAGCCCGAAGCCTGGCTCGACATACTCCTTCAAGATGAGTTCAGGGTTTTTGACGGCGACCTCTTCAATGTCCATACCGCCTGATGCGGAGGCCATGAATACCGGCTTTCCCATCTGGCGGTCGATCACGATTCCCAGATACAGCTCCTGGCGAATGTCGAGGCCCTCTTCAATCAGCACCTTTTGCACCTTGCGCCCTTCGGACCCGGTCTGTGCCGTCACGAGGTTCATCCCAATCATGCGTCCCGCGATGTCAGCAGCTTCATCCGCAGACTTGGCGAGTTTTACTCCACCACCTTTGCCGCGCCCGCCGGCGTGAATCTGCGCCTTGACCACAACAGTTCCACGAATCCGCTCGGCGGCTTCCCGCGCTTCTTCCCTCGTATAAGCGACTTCTCCGCGCGGAATCCTAACGTTGTACCGCGCAAGAATCTGCTTTGCCTGGTACTCGTGTATCTTCATCGTCCCTCACTGCGAATTTTGTACAAACGGCAAACTTGAAAATTTACAGGTTGCACAGAGAGTGTGTCAATGCGGCCCGCGTCTCAAGTTCTTGACACGCCTCGGGCGCAAAAAACGCGTACCCCTGGCTAATTTCCTGGCACCGCTCCGCGGTGCGCGACCTCACTCCACTTGCTCCACTTTGATGAAGTTTGTCTTTCCTGGGACATGGAGCGGCGCCCCGCCCGTAACGACGACGTGCTGGCCGGATTGGATGTATCCGGCATGTCGCGCGGCATCGATGGACAAACGAATCATGTCGTCCATCGACTCGGATCGAGGGATTTGGATCGGAATCACACCCCAGCAAAGCGACAAGAACACGAGAGCGGCATCGTTGGGCGTTGTCGCAATGATCGGCTGCTTAGGACGGAAGCGAGACACGCGGCACGGCGTCGATCCCGACCACGTTGGCGTGATGATTGCGGCGGCGCCGGTTTCTTTGGCTATGAAATAGCTGGCACGGCTGATCGCATTGCTGATTCCCTTTTCGATAGGAATGTTTTCAAATTTCAATT
>QHXA01000219.1:0-1394 GCA_003222755.1 Acidobacteriota bacterium | reverse complement strand
TACTTTCCCACCGCTGTTTCATCGGACAACATGACAGCGTCGGTGCCGTCAAGGATGGCATTCGCCACATCGTTCGCTTCGGCACGCGTGGGCCTCGGGTTCTCGACCATCCGTTGAAGCATTTGCGTGGCCGTAATCACCGGTTTTCCGAGCGCATTGCACTTGCGAATGATGGCCTTTTGAACGAGCGGCACTTTCTCCAGATCGATCTCCACACCGAGGTCACCGCGCGCGACCATGATTGCTTCCGATGCGGCCACGATGCTGTCGATGTTATCGACCGCTTCGTGCTTTTCAATCTTCGCAATGATGGGAACGTTGCCGCCACCATCTTGAATTACCTTGCGACATGTCAAAATGTCGGTCGCTGCGCGGACGAAGCTCAGCGCCACCGCGTCAACTGCCTCCTCCAGACCGATCAAAATGTCGTCACGATCCTTTTTGGTCAGCGAGTCGACGTGAACTTCCGAAGCCGGCAGGTTGATTCCTTTATGCGAGCTGAGCTGCCCACCAACGATGACCCGGCAGTAGATGTCCGGTGGAACGATGCTTTCCACACGCAGTTCGATGTTTCCGTCTGCAAGCAGAATCGGATGCCCGGCTTTCACTTCATGCGGCAGGCTCTTCAGCGAAACGGAAGCGCGATTCCCATCTCCGGCAACATCATCGGTTGTGAGGACAAATTCGCGGCCGGGCTGTAGCTGGACAACGCCGCTTTCGATGAGACCGACGCGGATCTTGGGCCCTTGCAGATCCTGGAGAATCGCCACAGGCTTGTTCAGAGCCTCGCGAATTCGCTTGATCCTGCGGATAAGCTCCCGCTGATATTCCTGCGTGCCGTGCGAAAAGTTGATGCGAGCGACATTCATGCCTGCCGCGATCAGCTTCGTGATCATTTCTTCGGAATCTGAAGCAGGACCGATCGTGCAAACAATCTTTGTGCGGCGGGTCATTTGGAGCTTTTCTGACGGGAGTTCAATCGGTCGATTGTGGCCTTCACTTCGGGCGCATCACTGCGAACCCGCTGTGCTTCTTCCGCCGAAGCAATCGCTTCTTTGACGTGTCCCATTTTTTCGTAGGCCGAAGAAAGCAGCATGTACGCCTCGAAGGAATGAGGATCGACTTCGAGCGCGCGGCTCAGATTATCGACGGCTTCATCGGTCTGGCCTTGCTCCAAATAGATTCTTCCCCTCTCGACAGCGGCTACCGGGCTGGCCGGATTAATTTGCAGCGCGCGGTCATAGTACTGAAGAGCCTGCTTCCATTCGCGACGGCGGGCGTAATAGTTCGCGGCATTGGCGTAGACCGCCTCGTTTTCAGGATCGGTGCGCATGGCCTGCTCGAGCAAAGGAAGCGCGCGATCGGGCTGTCCGGAATTGCTATAGATGAGCGCG
>QHXA01000218.1:5970-6338 GCA_003222755.1 Acidobacteriota bacterium | reverse complement strand
CCATCACGAACGTGAAAAACACAATGTATCCAATCACAACGAAACTCATGTCAAATATGTAGTCGCGCGGCTTTAGCCCGGGTTCTCGTCCAACCTGAACGCGGGCTGACGCCACGCGACTACATACTCAATCCAAGCTACTACGCCTTTGTCTGCTGCAGACTCGGTTCCGCCGTTGCGGGATCGATCACGGCCTTCACTTCTGAAATTCGAGTTACCGGAAAACCGCCGGCCTTCGCATGCTCGCGAATCACCTGTTCATCGGAGGCGATGTAGACGCAGTAGATCTTGTCGCCGGTGACATAGCTTTGCTGCCATTGGATCCGCGGTCCCAGCGACTGTAAGACGTCGCATGACTTTTGCGATAT
>QHXA01000218.1:0-5892 GCA_003222755.1 Acidobacteriota bacterium | reverse complement strand
GGAGGCAGGTTCGAGGAGACATTCTGCCACGAATCGCCGCCATCCTCGCTGACCCACACTGAACCCGTAGTGGACCCAAACACGAGACGCTCGCCGTTTTCGTCGACGTCGAGGCCGTGGCGATAGACGAGATCGTAGGCATGCATCTGCGGCAGGCCTTTTCTAAGCGTATCAAAGCTCTTGCCCCCGTCACGTGTCCGATTGACGACCACGCGGCCGTCGGTCGGGCAGCGCTTCTCGTCCTTGGTGGAGGGAACAAACCAGGCCGTGTTCGCATCCTTAGGATGAACCGCCACAGCGAAACCGAATGCGGACGGCTTCACGTCCGTGATTTCACTCCAGGATGCAGCGGCATCGGTCGATTTGAAAATTCCGTTATGATGCTGCACCCACAGCGCGTCCGGATTGGCCGCGCACTGCACGAGGCAGTGGACGTCCTGAAGGATCGGCTCGAACTGCTGTTCCGGCGGACAGTATTCGGCGCGCATGCCGCGGCCGCCGATCTGCCAGGACTTCCCCCGATCTCGGGTAATCCAGACCCCGCCCGTCGAAACGCCGATGCGGACGTGGCGCGAGTCGCGTGGATCGACGCATATGGAATGAATGCCGGGAAACTCGGCGCCGTTTGGTCCCCAGTCCTCGCGCTGCGGATGCTCCCAGAGCGGCCGATTGAGTTCCCACGAATCGCCGCCGTTCTCGGATCGGAACAATCCGCCTGGCATCGTACCGCACCAGACCACACCGGACTCGTCGGCGCCACCCGGAACGAGCGACCAGATCAGCTTGAGCGACCATTCCAACGGTTTTCCGGTGAAAGGATGCGGTTTCGGGACGTAGCCCTCCGGCATTTCCGGATATTGGGGCGCGGCAATCTCGGGCCACGTCTCTCCCCCATCGCGCGAGCGATGCAGCTTGATGCCAAAATGGCCGTGGTTCAGCGTGACGAGCACGTCCGCGTTTCGCGGATCGTGCATCACCATCGTGCAGTTGTCGCCGACAAACGCCGCGTGGCTAATGGCCCAACCCGACGCGCCGCGATCCACCGTAAATAGACCTTTCCTCGTTGCCACGTAACATCGATTGCTCATTTTTATTCCAATCCTCCAGATAATGCCTGAATCACGTCGATGATGGAGTTCGGTCTAACCGCATCACTAAGCCATGCGCGATCCCGGACCATCTCGCCGTCGATGAAAACAACCATGTGTTGCCGGATACCGCCCTGGTCATCGAGAACATAGCCCCGCGCCTGCTCGTTCTCGCGAAAGTAGCTGTCGAGAACGTCACGCAGAGTCGCTCCCGGCACGTCCCGCGTGGGACACGCGACGTGCCGCTGTATGTTCCGAGTGAACCGGACTGTCGCCATGCGCTGCGCATTTTAGCGTGCTTTTTGGATTCCATGAACTGACAAGATGGGACCATTCTAAAGGTCGGGTAAGTAGACTTAGATTTTGGGTTTCCCCCTATTCGTTATCCGCTTCCCCAGCGGCACATCAGAGAAGCCATCGTGTTCAATCGCCATTAGAACGACAGGAAGACCTTTGATTACGCGAACGGCATCTGAAAATCGGGGGGTCCGATCTGTGAGTACGGCGACATAGCATCCGAAGGCAGGAGTTCAACGCAAACATCGATCTGTCCTTCTCTCATTTGTTTCTGGAAATGGACAATATCCCTGAAGATCAAATCGCTCCGTGCCGACATCTGAACTTCTACGCCCACACAAACCCGAACGTCATCGACGACTCGACATTTGATCCAATCCACGTCGCCGGATGCAGTATTGGTCCAATCACCGACGTCACGAAGCGCGCCGTCAATAAGCTCGCGCAATGTCGCCGATCCGTTCCCGTGAACTTCCTTCTTTAGTTCCAACCTAAAGCTAGTAATGGCTGATTTGATTTCGTGGATTAATGGCCACAATCCCAGACGTTCGATTTTTTCTTTAGAGCCATCGAAATATTCTTCCTTGACGATTCTGGTCATCTAGCCAAACCGACACTCTCGTTCAGCAAGGGCCGTAATTTTTCAGGAATGCTTCTTGGGTTTTCCAAAATTGGAAATTCGCGGGCGAACCGCTCGCGAATTGGTTCACACGGACCAATCTCTGTACCGATCCAAAAACGATGAAGACATTCCGCAGTAACGTAAGTCGATCCCCCTCCGCCAAAGGGGTCGAGGACGACTTCTCCTGCATTTGTCGAAATCTGAATACAGCGCTCAGGAATGATGGGTTTCAGTTCGTTGACGTGCCAGCGCGACTTGTTCTTTTGGTGCCGGGCTGGTGACGTATCATCCCAAAAATCGGTTAGGTTGAGACCAGCAGGGTTGAGATATTTGCGGTGACCACCATAATCCTTAATGTCTTTTCCACAATGACGGCAGGTCGGAATAGGCAGCCGAACTCGATTGAATGTTTTCGGAATACCTTTCGTGAAATACAAAAGTGCATAGTGCGCTGGATAAAGCTTGTTGCCACGGGGAAAAGTGCCCTTCATGGAAATAGCAATCCAGTGGCGGAACTCCATTTCTTGCTCTTCCAGATAAGCCGCCATTTGGTAAGCCCAACGTGGCAGGTTGTAAATGAAAATAGCTCCGCCCGGCTTCAAGAGACGGATCGATTCCGTAATCCACAATCGGCACCAATCGAGATAGTGATCTTCCGCAAGAAGATCAGATTTACCGTTGTTGTATTGCTTGCCCAAATTGAACGGGGGATCCGCAAAGATGCAATCGATGGTTTCAGCGGGAAGCGACCGCATCACGTCGAGACAATCGCTGTTGTATAGCACTCCGTGTGGCGTGATGAGGATCGGGCGGGTTTCGGTAACGCTTTTCATCATTGTTTAATAGAAATTACGTAGCAATCCGGACAATTAGGTCCGCCTGACGGCTGCCACTCAGGATGGCAGATGTAACATCGCATCGGCTAAAACTCGTAAGGCATTTTTTAACATGACTGCGACCTCGAAAGCCTCGCCTGAAGATCGGCGATACCCATAAGACTGCAACTTCTTCGTCAGCAGCATGGTCTTACTGTAGGTCTCACTGACACCCGAGAAGAGTGAAGCAATCTCGGGTTCGAAATCGGCATGTCCAACTGATTTTTTGTGGCTTGCCCCGACATGGCGGGCTGAAACCGTTGGCCTTCTGACTCATTTCCGCATTTCCTCAGAGGTAATGGCTGGGGCAAGCCGTTCTTTATAAGATACGAATCCGCTGGCCAACTTAGGTCCCATCGTTGCGCGGGCACCTGAAATTCTGGCTAATAGTCCCAGTAGACGCTTGTCCCGCGAGCGATTACTATGTTGCGGCTATTGTGCAAGACGTTGTGCCGATAAAGTATTCATGATCGAAGGGAGTCATCGATGGGGCAATTCTGCATCACAGTAACTGCGCTGCTCTTTCTTGGTTTCGGGGCGGCCGGATTCGCTCAGGTCATCAACGCGACGCTTACCGGAACAGTGACGGATGCAACCGGTGCGCTGATTCCGGGCGTTGAAGTCATGGCGACACAAACCGAAACCGGAGTTGCCACAACCGTGATAACGAATGAAGCAGGGACGTATCGGTTCGGCAGCCTGCAGCCTGGACCATACAAGGTGAGCGCCGCATTGCCAGGCTTTCAGCCTCAGGCGTTTCAGTTGACGCTCGGCACGGGAGCACAGATCCGGCAGAACTTCAATTTGCAAGTGGGAACGGTTGCGCAGAGCGTTGAAGTGTCCATCGCTGCCGACCAGTTGCTGACGGCGGTTTCTTCGTCGGTAGGCAATGTCCTTCCGGAGCGTCAGGTCGAGGATCTGCCGTTGGTCGGACGCAATGTAATGAACTTCGCGAACATCATGCCCGGAGTGGTCAATACGGGCGGTACACAGGCAACGTTCGCCGGGATTAACACCGGCGGCTCGGGAAATATCAATCTGCAGCTGGATGGAATGACGGTCAACAACGGTCGGTTCACCAGCGGTCTCGCTTCCGCGACGTCAATCAATCCCGACATGGTCGATGAAGTCCGGGTGATCGTGGCCGCCGTGGACGTCGAAGGCCGAGGCTCCGGACAGGTCCAGATACGCACGCGTTCGGGAACGAATCAGTTTCACGGCGGCGCCGTGTGGAACGTCCGCAATTCCGCGCTGAACGCCAATTCATGGTCGAACAATCGTCAGGGTCTTCCAATTACCTGGTTCAATCGCCACCAGTACACGGCGAGTCTTGGCGGTCCGATCATAAAGAACAAAACATTTTTCTTCGGATTGTTCGACGGCCAGAATGGAGCCCAGAAGCAGAGCGTGGATGCTACTGTCCTGACGCCAATGGCGCGCCAGGGCATTTTTCGATTCTTTCCCGGCGTGAATAACGGCAACTCGGAAACAACACCGAGCGGCTCCGGCAATACTCGGATCGCGCCAGTTGTGGATGCAGCGGGCAATCCGCTGGACTGGACACGCATATCGGGAGCCACGGGCCCCTTGCAGAGCTTTAACGTGTTCGGCGATTCATTGAACCCCGGCGATCCGAATCGTACGCGAATCGATCCGACCGGATTCATGCAGAAGCTCATCGCGAAAATGCCTCTTCCCAATGCGTTCAACAGCGGCGCCAGCTGCACAGCACAAGTGCCATGTGACGGTCTGAATACCGCGACCCATCGCTGGACGCGACGGACAATTGCGGGCGGCGGTGGGACAGGGACTGACCCGGATCAATTCCGGCGTTGGCAGTACAACATTAAGATCGATCACAGCTTCAACGCAAACCACAAGCTGACGGGAAGCTGGATTGAGGAACACCGGTACAGCGACAATAACGGACTCTCACCCTGGCCCACGGGCTGGAACGGCGAGGTAACGAGCGATCCAAGTGTGAAGTCCCTGCAGCTGACCTCAACACTCACGCCGACGCTTCTGAATGAATTCCGCTTTGGACGCCGCATCACAACCGTCCACAGTGCTCCGGCCTACAGCCGATACAAGGAAGCATTCGATTTCATGACAATGATCAACGGAACGCCGGTCATGCAGCATCCTGTGCTGTTTCAGAACCATTTGATCGCCTGCGCCGGCTTCTGCAATGACTTCGGTGACAAGAGTCCGCTATCGTCGTACACCGAGACGTTGAGCTGGACTAAAGGCGCTCATGCCTTTAAATTCGGCACGGAATTTCGCTATGCGGCGACCGTGGGCTGGTCTCCCAACTTCGTTATCCCTCACGCGAATGGCGGCGCCGGCGACGCGCCTGTTCAAGGCATCGATAGAATTCCGGGCCTGCTGTCGGGACAAAACCTGACCCTGGCTCAAAACCTGCTGCTTTCGCTATCCGGTTCCGTCGCCGACGTGCAACAGCGGTTTGAGTTGCGTGAACCGACCGACGCGAACTTCTCCGACTTTCGCACCACCTACTTCAATCCGGATAATCCAACAGGCACGTACGGAAGAATTCGCGATACACGCCAAAACGAGTTCAATTTCTTTATCAAGGACGATTGGAGAGTCACGCCCAATTTGACTCTGAATCTCGGCGTGCGATATGACCTGATGCGTGTTCCATATTTCCTAAGCGCGAAAGGAAACGGATATACAGCAGGCATCGAGGGCGGCAACATGGCTGTGTTTGGTTACTCTGGCCGAACCTTCGGCGAAGCATGGATGTCCGGAGGTGGACCGCAGAAGGGGGATTTGACTCGAACGATCCTGATTGGCCCGAAGACCAACCATACCAACCAAGGCGTCTGGCCGACCGATAAAAACAATTTCGCCCCCGCGGTTGGCTTTGCCTGGTCACCAAGCTTCGGGGGCAAAGATAAAACGACCATCCGCGGCGGCTACCAGATCGCGTATCAACTGCCTGGCAACAGTTTGTCGTGGATCGATCTCGACATTGGAAACATGCCGG
>QHXA01000217.1:6281-7222 GCA_003222755.1 Acidobacteriota bacterium | reverse complement strand
GGTTCCTTGTGATGATTGCCTTGTTCGGGACTGCCACGCAAGTCTTTCTCTCGCGGGGTACAGGCGCGGTTCAGAATGGAACTCGCCAGACGAAAATCATCGGGAGCGACCGGCTTGTATCTGTAGAGACGCTCGCTGAGACAGACGGGCAAATATGCGTGACGGACGAAACGGCTCCCGATCTGATTGCATCCTTACAGCCGCAAAATCTGCTCTCAACGAGGCGGCAACAGGCGCGCGCTTCATCCACTCTTGCACGGCCAAGCGATGCGATCAGGGCACAGGTGGCCGCAAGGAAGCCGGTCAGTACTCTTAGGGACCCGCGTAACGCATTTACCGGCCTTGTCATCGATCCCACCCGCAACGAGGTTGTGATTGCGGAGGAGAACAATTTCAGCCTTCTCGTCCATGACCGGATGGAGCATACACCTCCGAGGGCGGCATTAAGCGAGCCTAAGCGGATGATTCTGACGGGGATTTCTCCCGTGGATCCTACTGCGGCTCGCTCCCCTATCTTGTCCGGCCCGCTTGAATTTCCTAGCGCGGCCTGTGGCCGCAACCAAATTGAGGGATGATGCTGGCCGCGCGCGGTCAGCCGTCAGCGGTCAGCGTTCAGCCTAGCTTTTCAGCATTCAGCTTCTGCACCAATACGGTGAGCATGCGTTTGATCTCAACGGTCTGTTCAGTGAGTCGCTCATAATCCTCGGGCTGGATCAATTTCAGATCCCGGGACAAGAGGATCTGGTATTCCAATTCGCTGGCGGAGCCTCGGGCGATAGTGCAGAAGCGAGCCAGTTCCGCATCTCCGTCTCGACCGCAACCTTCAGCTATATTCGAGGGGACAGACGATGCGGCACGGCGCATCTGAGACGTCAGGCCGTAGGTTTCCCCGGATGGAAAAACAGCTGTGACCTGATAGTTGGTGTACCTTTTCCCATACC
>QHXA01000217.1:0-6196 GCA_003222755.1 Acidobacteriota bacterium | reverse complement strand
CCATTGGTGAGGCGGCCTGAGCTATGAAGGAATTCATCCGCAAATATGAAGCTCGGATTCACGGCGTGCTGTCTTGTTTCGACCGTGTGATCTTTCGCGGCTACCTGCCCATCATGTCCGGCTGGGCCATGGCTGAATTCCTCTATCGGTTGAATCAGAATCGCAGCAGTCTGAGACCGTTCTTACTCCAAAACTCCGAACGCGTGAAGAATCATGCCATGGCGATGGCCAAACAATATGGACGACCATTTCAATGCCTCACATCCAACATCGACAAGGATGCGGCGGCGCAACAACTGACGCAGCGCGATGGAATCCAGCACGGCCTGGTCTGTATCTACTCCATTCTGGAACCCTGTCGTACTTTTTCGTTTGTGTTCAACAAGCCGGGTCCGGATCAGCGGCCGTTCGTTCGATCGGCGGCAGACATGATGAGTGCCGAATTGTAAATGAGATAAGGACACGCAGCGGATGTGGTCTGAAGCGAATATCAATGCTGATCGTGAATGTCTGATTCGATAGTACGGCTCATCCGGTAATCCAGACCGAACTGTTGCTACACAATTGGCCGTAGCGACAGAACACAAACCGACAGTACTGCCGGAATAAAATCTCCTCATCGATATTTCTGCTTTCGTCATGCGAGAGGACGAAGAATCGATGCGCACGCGGGCCAATCCAATACTGCGATGGGCGATACTTGACGCCAGCGCGCTGCTCTTTCACTTGCCCATCCGCACCACGATCATCGTGCGATCGTCATGCGGCCGCACCCGGCCGATAAAGGCCGCAAGCGCGGCGCTGACGGACCTGACGATTTCTTCCGGTTCGCTTTCGTGATTGTTGCACACGGTATCGGCCAGGCGTTTCAAGCCGAATTCTTCGCCGGCGTCATTGCGCATTTCGATTACACCATCGGAGTAGAAGACCAGCACATCGCCGGTCTGCAGTTGCAGTGACGTCTCTTCGTACTGCGAGTCTGGGAACAAGCCCAGCGGTATGCCTCCGATAGCTAGAAACGTCGGCTGGCCTCCCCGTACGAGCAATGGATACGGTAATCCGGAGTTGGACAAGACAACAGTTTTGGCCTTTCGTTCATAGATGGCATACGTCACGGCAATGTACTGTCCCTCGATCGGCCGCTGATATAGTGTCTTGTTCACCAGTTCCAGCATCTGTCCTGGTGGGTACTTGCGGCCGGCCCGAGTGCGAATGACTCCACTCGAAAGTGCGCCGTAGAGCGCAGCTGGAGCTCCTTTGCCCGCCACATCGCCGATCACGATTGCCAGCCGCCCATCGTCGAATGCGATCCAATCATAAAGGTCTCCTCCCAATTGCGCGACAGGCTTGAACAGCACGGCCATCTGCAAAGGCGGAATGGAAGGAAGCTCATCCGGCATCAATTGGTGCTGGATCTCGCGTGCGATCTTCATTTCGCGGCCGAGGCGGCTTTCATTCTCGGCAACTTGGGCGTACAGCTCTGCATTCACCAGCGCCGAGGCCATGCGCGATGCGAGTGTCACCAGGAATCGCTCGTGATATTCCGTGAAATAACCCGCCTGTGTACTTTCCAAATCGACGACCCCGACAACTCTGCCTTTGGAGGTTAGCGGCACAACCAGCTCCGAACGGGTTTCCGTATGCACGTTGAGATATCTCGGATCCTGCGTGACATCGGCGACCCGAAGCGGCATGTTCATCTTCGCGGCGGTTCCGATCAGGCCAGTGCCCAAGGGCAGCACCAGCTTTTGATTCTCGCGTTCGTTGGATCGGATCACGAATTTCGGCAGCAGCAGTTCGTGCTTTTCGTCGAGTAGAAAGATGGAGAAGGTGTGATAGTCGATTTTCTGCTTTACGGCGGCTGCAATCTTACGCACCAGGTCGTCGACTTCAAGCGTTGAGCTCATCTCCAGACTGATGTCGTACAGTAGCGCCAGCAACTCGCGGTTTCGGCGCTCACTGTCGTAGACACGCGCATTCTCGATGGCAATGGCAATCTGGCTGGCCAGCAGGTTCAGCAGCTTGACTTGCTCTTCACGGAAATATCCGGGCTCGGGACTTTCGATGTCCAGCACTCCCACGACTCGGTTCCGGCTGATCAAAGGAACGGCCAGCTCGGATCGTGCATTCTTCACGGCTTCGATGTATCGAGGGTACTTGCGCACATCGTCGACAACCACGGTCGTACGTTCCATGGCGGCCGTACCTGTGACGCCGTCGCCGACCTTGATGCGCAGAGTCTTCACGAGTTCAGGCGGGTGGCCGATGGCGAAGCGCAGATAGAGTTCCTGCTTCTCGTCATCGACGAGGAAGATCGCGAAGATTTCGTATGGAATAATGCGATTCGTCAGCTCGGCGATCTTCTTGAGCAGCTCATCGAGATCGAGGATCGACGTGATTTCATGGTTGATCTCGATTAATGTCGAGAGTAATCGGCGGGCTTCGGTGCTGACGATTGCAGTTGCAGGATCCGGTTTCATACTCTCGTCACTGTCCCGCCTCTTCAATAATCGTGATGCCCGAACTCGTTCCGAGCCGCGATGCGCCAGCTTGCAGCATCTGCACGGCCTCGGCGTGACTGCGGATGCCGCCGGCCGCTTTAATGTGAATCTCCGGAAGCAGATTGGATCGCATCAGCCGGACGTCGCCGACAGTTGCTCCGGATGGTCCATAACCCGTAGAGGTCTTCATAAAGTCCGGCCTGACGCGATTGGCGATCTTGCAGGCGCGGACCTTCTCGTCTTCCGTAAGGTACGCCGTCTCAATGATGAACTTTGTCGTGACCCCGAGTGTGCGGGCCTTCGCCGTCAGATACTGCATTTCCTCTTCAACGGATTTATCATCTCCCGATTTCAACGAAGCGATGTTGATCACGAAATCCATCTCGTCGGCGCCACGGGCGGCGCTTGCGCGCATCTCCCCTTCTTTGATTTCGGTGAACGTTACACCAAAAGGAAAAGCGATGACAGTGGCGATCTTCACTCGCGAGTTTTTGAGAATGTCGCGCGCCATCGGAACATAGGAGGGGAAGATGCATACCGCTGCCATTCCGTACTCCATGGCTTCCGTACAAAGCCTTCGGATATCGGTAGAGGTTCCAATAGGACGCAGGAGCGTGTGATCGATGTATCGCCCGAAATCAGATTTCATCTAGCACGCGAACATCGGGGAGATTGCGGTAGCGCTGCGCGTAGTCGAGACCAAAACCGACGACGAACATGCTCGGGATTTTGAAACCCACGTAGTCCAGTGGCCGGTCATATTTCGAATTGCCCGGTTTTTCGAGCAATGTCGCCACGCGAAGAGACCGCGCTCCCCGTGCTGAAAAGATGTTGTAAACGTGAAGCAGCGTGAGGCCGCTATCGACGATGTCCTCGACAATGATGACATCCTTGCCTTCGATCGATATTCCGATGTCCTTCTCGATGTGGACCGTTCCCGACGTCGTCATTGCGTTACCATAGCTCGACACGGCCATGAAATCGATTTCAACGCGGAGTTCCGGGGAGATTGCCCGGATCAGGTCGGCAAGAAAAACGAAGCTGCCCTTCAGTATTCCCACTAGCGTGACCGCGCCCGAGGCGTAATCCGCGGAGATTTGCCGTCCCATCTCCGCAATGCGGCGCCGGATTTCCTGCTCCGTGATCAAAACTGTGCCCAGCGCCGTTTTCATAGGGCAGCTAGTTTATGGTATAAACGCGAGAGATTCCAGCGAGGTCGCCCGATGTTAAGAAGAGCGTGTTTTTTCCCGGCACTCTTTGTTCTGACAAGTGCGTTCGCGTTCGGCCAAACCCCTCCGAATCAGCAGAGAAACCGCGTCGAAGACTACGCGATTCGCGGCAAGATCGTTATTGCAAACCAGCACGATTTCGATCAACGGATTGAGGTGCGGCTCGAAAAATCAGCGCTTCAGGTGATCCAGACGAGTTATACCGACTCGTCGGGCAATTTCGAATTCCGAAATCTGGCTCCGGGCAGCTACTATGTCGCGGTCACGTTGGAAGGGTATGAACCCGTCCACCAACTTGTGGAAATATTCAACACATTTGGGAACTTCAGCGTCACGATCTTTCTCAACAAGCCGGCTGTCGAGATCCGCGAGAGGCCTTTCGGAATCGATGCGGCAGATCCCGACGTCGTCGATATCAGCCAGATGAAAGAGAACTTTCCGAAGAAAGCCGTGCAGAACTATGAGAAGGCTCTCGACGAGAGGCAAAAAGGCAGGCTCGAAAGCGCGGTCAAGCTGCTGGAAGACGCGGTACAAATCGCACCGAATTTTTTCCATGCGCACAATAATCTCGGAATCCTCTACCAGTCGATGAAGCGATACCCTGATGCCGAACGCGAATACAACCGCAGCCGACAGCTGAATGCCAAATCCGAGCGGCCGTTCGTGAATCTGGGCAGTCTTTTCATCGAGGAATCGAGTCTGCAAAGAAGCGATCGGGAAGCCGGCGGCAAATTGCTGGATCAGGCACTGGACGCCTTGGAACAGGCAGTCAAACTGAACCCACGGTCCGCTGTCGGCTACTTCTTGTTGGGACAGGCGAATTACCGGTCAGACTTTCTGGAAGAAGCGGAGGCGGCTTTCAAGAAAGCTCATGATCTGGATCCACACATGGGCGCAGCTCGCCTCATGCTCGCGAACGTCTACGTCAAACTCGAGAAGTGGGAGAACGTTCTCGAACACTTGGATGCATACCTGAAGGAGAATCCCAAAGCTGTAGATCGCGCCTCCGTCGAGCAAATGCGCGAGCGCATCGCCAAAAATGCCCAAGCCGCGAATGAGCGGCGATAAGACCACTACAAAACTTCGCGAATCCGCGCGGCTCATTTGGGAAGCCGCACTCACGGCTGCGAATCCCGCCACGTGCCTTCGGAATTTCATTCAGGTCCGCGATGGTGTACTTCACGTAGCCGGCAACAACATCCCCATTCGGGGCCGGCTCATCGTTATTGGCACAGGTAAGGCCAGCGCGAGGATGGCGCAGGTCGTCGAAGAAGTGCTCGGCGGCTATATTACCGGCGGCCTGGTCGTCACAAAGTACGGTCACGCGCTGCCGCTGGATCGCATCCGTGTTGTCGAAGCGGGACATCCGATTCCAGATGCGCGCGGCGTGCGCGCTGTGCACGCAACCCGGGAACTACTCAAAGGGCTATCGGCAGACGATATTGTCTTGTGTCTGATCTCCGGCGGCGGTTCTGCGCTGTGGCCCGCACCAGCGGAAGGAATTACGCTCGAAGAAAAGCAGGAAACCACTCAGCTCCTGCTGCGGTCCGGCGCCACCATTCGCGAACTGAACGGGGTACGGAAACATCTTTCCCAGATCAAAGGCGGGCAGCTCGCGCGATGGGCATCGCCGGCGCGCGTGATCTCATTGATCATGTCGGACGTGATCGGCGACCCGATCGATTTCATTGCGTCAGGCCCGACCGCGCCGGACACCACATCGTTCGCCGATGCGATGGACATCACTCAGAAACACGGGATTCATCTTCCGCGCCCTGTCCTGCAACGATTTGAACGCGGCGCACGCAGGGAAATTCCCGAAACGCCAAAGCCGGGCGATGCGGTTTTCGAGCGCGTAGAAAATCACATCATCGCGAACAATCGCCTGCTCGTCGATGCCGCCGTCGACAAAGCGCGGGAGTTGAAGTTCAATACGCTGGTTCTTGCCACGGAAATTGAAGGCGAAGCGAAGGATATTGGTGCATGTTTTGCGGCCATTGCGCGCGAGATCGGAAGCAGCGGAAATCCGATCAACCCTCCAGCATGTGTTCTCGGCGCGGGGGAAACGACAGTCACCGTCCGCGGCAACGGGCTCGGCGGCCGGAATCAAGAAATGGCTCTCGCTTGGGCGATCGCCATGGCTGGCCGTCCATCAGCCGCTCCGGCGTGTTTCGCTAGTGTGGCCACCGACGGCTCAGACGGGCCCACTTCCGCCGCCGGCGGGCTGGTTGACAACCTCACTTGTGCCCGGGCCATTGAGCGTGGACTCATTCCTATCCAGTTTCTCCAAGCAAACGATTCCTTCAATTTCCTCAAAGCCACCGGCGATCTCATCATAACGGGCCCGACGCAGACAAATCTGATGGACCTGCAAATTCTGTTGGTCGGCTAAACGGGATTGTCATGCTCGGGCCAAACCCCGCAACTAAATACCTGACCAACGAGGTCTAATTGGGGCCGGTGGCC
>QHXA01000216.1:6863-8158 GCA_003222755.1 Acidobacteriota bacterium | reverse complement strand
CCGGCCGGCGGCGAGAACAATCCGGCAAACTGGATCGCGCAAAATTTTACCTGCCGCTGATCACGAATAACGCTACCGGAGCCTGGCGATGATCGTATCCGCGAAGCGGCGTATCTGATCGTGCTTGAACGGAGGAGCCATTAGCATGATGAAGTGCGTCACGCCGGCCTTCTGAAATTCTTCCAACCGGCGTAACACTTCGTCCGTCGAGCCGACAAGCGATGCTTCGGCCATCTGCTCGATCGATTGGCCCCATGCTTTTGCGACCGGCGCCAGCAGGGCGTCTCGTTCCGCCGCCGAACCGCAAACGGCCGCGAAACCTGCCCACGAGATCTCGATCTCGTCCACGTTTCGGCCGACAGAGTTGCAGTGGTCCCGCAACACGGCAATCTTAGACCGGAAGACAGACGGCGATCCGAACGTGTTCCAAATATCCGCATGTTTGGCTACAACGCGCAACGTCAGCTTCTCGCCGGCTCCGCCGATCATGAAGGGAGGATGCGGCTTTCGGACGGGCTTTGGCTCGCAGCGCGCCTCGAGCACTTGATAGTAGCGACCTTGCATCGTGGTTTTTTCCGCGGTCCACATGCTCTTGATGATCGCAACGGCTTCGTCGAGCCGGCGAATCCGTTCGCCTGGGGTGTAAAACGGAATGCCGTACGCGTTGTGCTCCAGCTCGAACCAGCCGGCGCCGATTCCCATAATCAAGCGGCCAGCGATGATGTGATCGAGTGCGGCGCCCATCTTCGCAAGGACTGCGGGATGTCGATACGTATTGCCCGTCACGAGCACACCCGCCTCGACGTTCTTCGTTTCCGCCGCCAAACCCGTGAGCGCCGTCCAACCTTCGAAGCATGGTCCGGCAGGGTCCGCGAGAATTGGGTAGAAGTGGTCGAATAACCATGCCGTGTCGTACCCGGCCTCGTCGATGAGCTTCCATACGCCACGAAGATCAGCCCATGTTGTGTTCTGCGGCGCAGTCTGGACTCCAAATCGGAGCTTGCGGGCCATAATGTCTCCTCTCCTATAGCAAAGTGTATTTTCGCGGCACTAAGAACGATCATCGCGGGAGTGTACTCCAGAGAAATTGGGAAGAGATCTCGGAAAACTCCTCTGTCCATTCATGACTTGCGTTGACCACCACGCTCTGAACGGCGACTCCAGCCGCGCGTAGGCGTTCTTCATCGGCGGCTTGTTTTTCGGACGTGTACCATTCGTCGCGGACTCCAAGGCCGATCAGCACGGTCGGAATGCGTGCCAGTGCGTTCGGTGCGAGTTCTGGAGGAATGTCTCCG
>QHXA01000216.1:592-6851 GCA_003222755.1 Acidobacteriota bacterium | reverse complement strand
ACGGCGGTAACGGGCTGATTCAACCGGGCTGCGGCGCGGAACGCCATTGCGACACCCTGCGAAAAACCGGTGAGTACGAGTGTGGCCGGCGGGCTCTGCGAGAGGGTATTTACAACGTTCTGCACATAAACGATATTGTCGGCGATCGCCAGTTCCCGGTGTTGCCGCGTCATCCAGTTCGCAACGACTTCGTTGGTGCTGCGCCGATAGAACTGATGCAGTCCCTGAATCGACACCACGGCCCAATGGTCGATTCCTGGAATCATCCGCAGCCGGCGCAATTCGTCTTCGGCCGTCTCGCCGTAACCGTGGAAACCCAGAAGCATTGGGGCATCTGAAGCCGGACTGGGCGAAACAAGGTACCGCCCATGCGTCGGAGTCGCGATGGTGTGCTCGGTTGTGTGGCGTATGAACTTCACGCCGGTATTTTAATCAAACCAGGACAAATGCGGTCAGCCAGTGAACTGGAACCAGATCCAGCTCTCTCACGATCTGAAACTGATCGGATCCGAGGAGTATGAGCAACTGACCCTCCATCCAACTACTTCTGCACGTCCGAGGTGACGCATTTCCCGGCCTCGCACCGATTGTTCTCTTCACAGACGAACTCGAACAATTTCCAGGTGGGGTGGAGCTTCATTTGGAAATCCTGCGACCATGGCTTGGTAAAAATCTTTGGGTCGTCAATGGTGATTTGATAGGAAACCGTCGTCGCGTCGATGTGCCGGAGCCGTTCGATGACGTGCAACGCGTCGCTATGATAAGGCACAGTCTTGCCACCACTGTCGTCTTTACCCGGCTCATCACCTGCAAATGGCCATTCTTTCAGGCCGATTGTGTCGATGACCAGTGTGTCTCCTTCCCAGCGACCCACCGAATCTCCCATCCAGGTCATCTCTAGATCTCGAGGATGCGGACGGCCATCGGTAGGAATAACGCGAAAGAAATGCATGTACTCATACAGGACCACAATATTTCCGGGCGTTTGAATCCACTGTTGAGAATAGGGCGACAGTATTATTCGGGGAAACCCGACGGGCAAGCACAGCGCCTGGGGGTCATCGTGGCGCAGGTCTCCCGTCCATTTGTGATAGAAGACGTCTTTTCCTCCAGGTCGAAACAAATCGGCATAAATCTTCGGATTGAATCTGGTGGGTGACGGTGCGTCCGTATCACCAGGTCCCACCTTGTGAGAAAACGCAGGTCCCGCCCAAACGCCCGTAAAATCTGGTTTGCCATCCGGCATCCGCCGTATAGCCGGACTTTGCGCCGCCGCCAACGTAAAAATTGCCCCCACCGCAGTCAGGAATAACACGAGCCAAAAATTTCTCATGGCCAGATCTCCGCCCCTAAAAACAAGAATTTCGCCGGAGTTTAGATGACGTGTCTTCTGATGTCAAACGTGGCATGATGCGTTGTGATGCGTTGGATGCGTTGCAGATCTTTACAAAAAGTACGACTGGCGGTTACATATAACGAACACGATCGCGGAAAAAATGAGTAAAGCGACTCTTGGAGGTCACGAGATGAAAACGAGATTTGCGGTCCTCACGGCTTGTGTGCTGTTGATACCTTCAATAGCTGTGTTCGCGCACCACGCGTTTCAGGCGGAGTACGACGCCAACAAGCCTGTTAAAGTGACCGGTGTCGTGAAAAAAGTCGAATGGACGAATCCGCATATTTGGTTCTACGTAGATGTAAAAGATGAGAGTGGAAAGGTCACAACGTGGGGCTTCTCTGGTGGTCCTCCGGGCATGCTATTGAGGCGAGGGATTACGAAGGAGATTTTGAAGCCCGGCGACGTAATCAAGGTCGAGGGCTTTCGAGCAAAGGATGGTTCCAATAATGCGTCCGGCGGCAACGTCACGTTTGCGGACGGCCGAAAAGTTTTTGCCGGAGCTGCTGAGGATGTCGTCCCACAAAACTGATTCTTGGTCCTCATCTCACTGTAGGGGCGGTCTATGACCACCCGCTACAATTTCGGCTGAGGAGAGGCTCGATGCGCTATATTAGTCCTCTCCTGCGCCAGAGGATTTTTCGCTTCACAACGATTCACTCTCAATTCCTCGACCTCACGAGTTCTGAAGCCTCAAGCGTGCTATTCGAGGGGTTCCACCCTGATGATTATTCCTTCCAGGTTGTTGCCGACCCAGAATGTGGGCGGGTTCGTCGAGTTATCGACATTCACCCGCCGAATGTTTGTGGTTCTTGGAAGCAAATACTCGGTGCTTTCCCCCGTGTTTGTGTTCAGTCTCACGACGTGATCATTATTCATTCCGCCGCCCCATGCATATCCGGCCTTGTCGTAGATTGCATCGTAGACGTTGGTCCATGGAGTCGGAACCGGCCATTCGCGAAACTTTCCGGTCTTGGTGTCGAACATTGCGATTCGATTGCCACGGAACTCGGCAAACCACAAACGGTCCTCGGAATCCATGTGCCCGCGGCGGGGGCCGGAATTGGGAGTCGGTGTGGCGTAGGGGGTGATTTTTCCGGTCTTCGCGTCCTTCTTGATGATGTACGTGCCGTTGAGGTTCAAACCGTAAAAGTTATTCTTTGAATCCGAGGCGACGCCGTAAGCGCTCAATCCCCGCACGATGGAGGAATCCTTGGACTGGCCCTCATCATAGTCGATGGCTTGCCACTCGCCCGTTTTGATCTCCACGCGATACTCATCGTCGCCGCCGATCCACACGATGCCGTCCACGTCATTGTTGATCGGCATCACCATCGCGATGCGCGCCTCGTCGCGTTCTTGGAACTTCGGAGAGCCCCAGGTTTGGAATTTCTGTGTCTTTCGGTCGAACTTCGCAAGGCTGCCCTGATACATGGTCCCCAGCCATATATTGCTCTGTTTGTCGAAAACCAGATCCAGAGAGCCGAGGGGGGCTCCGGGTTTGGTGATCGGGATCGGGTATTCCATCACCTTACCGGTCTTCGGATCGAGCATGCCCAAATAGTGTGAACCAAAATCGCTATACCAGATCATCCCAGCGGAATCCGCGGCTGCATCATGCGGTAATGTCTCCGGGCGAGGCAAATCGTATTCGGTGATAATCACCTGCGTGGCCTTGCCCTTGGGGCGTGGTAGGGTCTTCAACGGGTACTGCCATCGGGACGATGAACTGAGATTGATGGTGCTCACGAATTCGGCGGTTTTGGCCATTTGTGCTTGCCGTGCGGGATTCTCTCCTTCTCGTCCGGCCATGCCGTCGCCCGTTACGCCGCGCCCATGAGTGTTGGGCCGCAACTGAGGCCGCAGCCGCGTGCTCCCCTGCGCGTAACGGTTCATCCGGTCTAATATCTTCGGAAACTCAGTGGCGGTGTAGCGCGAGCGGACAATAGGCTCCAAAGTGTGGCATTGCGTGCAACCGAGCAACGCTTGCTTCTGTTCGTCAGTGCCCGGCATGCTCATCAGCCACTCTCCATTCGAGAGCTGATAGGCAAGATCTTGTGTCTCGACTAACTTCAAATCTTGGTGAGCTGCCTGTTCAGCCGTGACGATCACCGTCTCCGACCGCTGCAGTTCGTATCCGATCGCCCGGATCCGTACCGAGTACTGGCCCGGATCCAGCCTGTTCTTCGGGAAGCTGTAGCGTCCTTGTGCATCGCTCACGACTGTAACTGTGATCGTCGAACCCGCACGCTTGGCGCTAACGAGCACACCCTCCATCGGGCCTTCCTTCTGCGAGCTGACGAGGCCCGTCAAGGAGACTGAAGGGGGGGAATTTTGCACGGCTACCAAATGAGCAGCGGCAGAAAACATAATGAGCACTGTCGCCGTCACGGTTTTTAACAAAATAGTCTTTTGAAGCACGATTCACCTTCTCTCTAATGCAGAGCAATTTACATCGAACTGCGCACCTGCAGTCAACTTTTGTCCATCAAAAGAATTTGCATGTACCCGGCCACATTGCATATAAGAACAGGGGAGATTCATTTCGAAAAAACGAAAGAACCTGTCTCAGGAGGTAGCGCATGAAAAGTGGTGTCTTCGGCCCATTATCGATTGTCGTGATCACATTGGTTGCAACGTCAGCCATGGCGCAGACTCAGATTACCTTCACCAAGGATGTCGCACCAATCCTTCAAGAGCGCTGTCAGGTATGTCACCGGCCTGGGACGTTTGCACCAATGTCATTACTGACGTATGAGGAAGCCAGACCCTGGGCCAAGTCGATTAAAGAGAAAGTGCTCATGCGAGAGATGCCGCCGTGGCACATCGATAAAAACGTGGGCATCCAACGCTTCAGTAACGACATTTCTTTATCGGATGAGGAAATCGCCGTCATCGTTAAGTGGGTGGACAATGGGGCGCCGAAGGGAAATCCAGCCGACATGCCGCCCGCCCGCAAATTCGAAGATAAGGAAACGTGGCAGATCGGTCAGCCGGATCTCATCATCAATTTGCCGAAGGACGTCGTGGTTCGAGCTAACGCACCCGACCAGTGGCCGGACATTCTTGTAGATCCCGGTCTGAAGGAAGATCGATACGTCAAAGGTGTCCAGATCATTCCCATTAAAGGATTCCCGGTGATCCATCACATCAGAACATCGATTGTCGAGCCCACGGACGAGACCCGCAATAGTGGTCAACTCGATGGCACCGACGGGGCGCTTGAAGTAGGAGAGCAGGGAGTTTTCCTTAATGAGTATGCGATCGGCAAGAAGGGTGACGTGTTCCCGGAAGGCTCTGGCCGTTTAATCAAGGCGGGGACAAAAATTAACTTTCAATTGCACCTGCATGCGAGCGGCCAGGAGACGCCAACCAACGTCGCTCTCGGTCTCACGTTCTATCCCAAAGGTTATGTTCCGAAGCACGTGATTTCCTCGACCACGGTCAGTGTTGCGAAGATTGACCTTCGTCCCAACACGGCTAACGTTCGGTCCGACGGCTATCTCACGCTGCTGAAGCCCGCCCGGCTGTTGTCATTCCAACCTCACATGCATAACCGTGGAAAGGCAGAGTGCCTGGAGGCCATTTACCCAACGGGCAAGGTCGAGATGCTGTCGTGTGCGAAGTTCTATTTCAATTGGCACATCAACTACGTCTACCACGATGATGCGGCGCCGCTGCTGCCCTCAGGGACCGTTCTGCATTCGATTTCGTGGCACGACAACACCGCCGCGAACAAGTTCAACCCTGATCCGGATGCACAGATCACATGGGGGCAACGAACGGTCGATGAAATGGGATCGGCGTGGATCAGTTGGTATTACATGTCCGAACAGGATTTCAAAAAAGAAACCGAAGCGCGAAGAGCGGTGCCGCAGGTGCTGAGCAGCGCACGCTGATGAAAGGCGTGGGGGGACCGGCCGCTACCAAGAAGGCCGCGAAGCGGTGTACCGACGCGGAGCGCAAGCGCGACAGCGCGCAGCCTCAAGTAATGATCCGGATGGTGGGCCCGACGCTAATGAAAGGCGTGGGGGGACCAACCGGTACCAAGAAGGCCGCGAAGCGGTGTACCGTAGCGTCCGGATGGTGGGCCCGACGCTAATGAAAGGAATAGCGGAATGAGGCAGCACGTCCATCGGGCCGTGGTCTCGCTTTTCGTTTTTTTGGCGTGCGGCGTAGCCGTGAGTGCGGGGGCTCAGATCAAGTACGCACGAGGACAGGATGTGAGTCCGACATTCAACGGCTGGAAAATGAATCCTGACGGGACGTACACGCTGTATTACGGGTATTTCAACAGAAACTCGGAAGAAGAGGTCGACATTCCAATTGGCCCCGGCAACAACTTCGATCTGGGGAATATTGATCAAGGTCAGCCAACACATTTCTACCCGTCGCCGAGATGGTGGGTGTTCGGAGTTGTGGTTCCGAAAGACTGGCCCAAAGACAAGAGAGCCGTGTGGACATTAACCTCGTATGGCAGAACCAGCCAGGCGAAAGGGTGGCTCCTGCCGGAATGGGAAGTAGATCAAGGAATCATTTCCAAGAATTCTCCGCGCGATGCTTTGTTGATGACTACGGGAATCGGTGACATCGACTTTGAGAATGTTCCGCCTTCTATCGTGGGCAGCCCTGCTCAAACCATCAAATTGGGAGATACGCTCACGTTGACCGCGACGGCCACTGACGATGGCCGGCCTAAGCCAGTCTCTGATCCCGGGGACCGCCGGCAACAGGGCGTGCGGATCCGATGGATCGTCTATCGAGGTTCGGGCAAAGTTCATTTTGATCCGGACATCATGAGCCAACGCGTCTACGGAAAGCCCGCAACATTGGAGACCAAGGTAAGCTTCAGCGCGCCCGGCG
>QHXA01000216.1:0-557 GCA_003222755.1 Acidobacteriota bacterium | reverse complement strand
CGCCATTGCCAGTGACGGACAGGTAGCATCGACATACGACGTGGACGTGACCGTGAATCCGAGCGGGCAGGGCGCCCGCTGACTCTCGAGCTGCTAAGCGTAAACGTAATATCCAAAACATATAGGAGAAGCGCAAATGGGGCAGATGATCGAGCTTAAGACAAAGGACCGGCAAACCATTTCAGCTTATCGTGCGGAGCCGCCGGGCAAGCCGCGGGGCGGCCTGGTGGTGATACAGGAAATCTGGGGCGTGAATAGCCACATCCGGAATGTGGCGGACGGCTATGCCGCCGACGGGTATCTGGCAATTGCGCCGGCGCTGTTTGACCGCGTGGAGCGCGGCGTGGTGATGGACCTGTACAACCCGGAGACGATGCAAAAGGGATTCGGATTCATGCAGAAGGTGGACACCGACAACGCGCTCCTGGATGTCCGCGCAGCCGTGGAAGCCGCATCGGCCGCAGGCAAAGTTGGGGTGGTCGGTTTTTGCTTCGGGGGCAAGGTGGCGTGGCTCGCCGCTTCACGCCTCGAAGGAATCGCAGCGTCGGTGCCGTATT
>QHXA01000024.1 GCA_003222755.1 Acidobacteriota bacterium | reverse complement strand
AACTACGCGGTCCAACTTGTAGTTTTCGATATTTGGCCGTGGCCAAACCTCGCTCTGTCTGTATCGATCGGCAACCGCAATCCGATCGTCAGCAACGACGATATCGTTTCTCAACGTCGGCACGTATCTCGACCGCGCGTGCTTCTTCTTTGATGTGGTTTAGTAATCGATGAGCACAAACCGCAAAGGCTAAGCGCTATAAGAGTGTGGATCAACGCTTTGGCAACGCGGTTGCCTAAAAACTGTGCCTTCAAATCTCGAGGGCGCGAGAAGGAGGCCAACAGGAGGTCAAACTTTATGAGGCGTATGCAAAGAGGATCTTACGCAGCTTTCTTGTTAGCGGTGCTTCTGGCGAGCTTTCCTCATCAGTCGATGGCCAAAACGAATGCGATTGAACTCCGCTGGGACGAATTGTCCGGGGTAGCGGTCGGAAAGGATATCGACCTCCGCTTGATCGATGGCGCACGGGTGCAAGGAGAGCTGTTGGTCGTCCGCCCTGACGCCCTTTCGATCGATGTGAACAAGACGTCGAACAAAGGGACCTATCCGAAAGGTCAGCGTGACATTCCTCGGGCTTCCGTATCGACATTCGAGATGAGAAGGCTGAAGACCGTCCGTTGGCGCCTTGTGGGAACCACAGCGGGGGTTGTTGCAGGTATCTTCACCGGAGCCGGAGTTGGTGTGGGACTATGTCGCCACGATTGCGGCGCCGGCGCGGTGTGGGGCGGTCTCGGCGCCGGCGTCGCCGTTGCTATCCTCGGAAACCGATTGGGGCACGAGGGCGACATGCAACGCACTGTTGTGAAAATTATTCCGTGAGCATCTGGCTTCGGGAAGGACGAAATGCATGCCGCATGGAAACGTCCATGCGGCATGCCCAAACCCATCGCGCTCCGCGGCCGAGAAATCCCGTTGAGAGTCCTTTCGCTTCAAGGGAGACATCGACCGGATCATCTTCTTCGTAAAAAAGTCGTGACGCTTTCGAATGACGTCTCGCTCGGCAGAGGCAGTCTGGGTCCACTGCCCATACTCCGTCCAAAACTCATTTCGAGGATCCTTGTTCTTGTTCTTCACTGCTGCCACGGATTCACCAGTGAATCGATCAAACGCATCGGCAAACTTTGATTCCCATTCTCTGGTGAAATCATCCATCAAAGAATCGATGAGGAGCGCCACGTGCATTGCGGCGTGGCCTTTCAGTGAGGGCCGCTTGCCGTCGCCCAACAACTGAACAGCCTTGTCCAGAATCGATTTGAAACGCCTCGCATCCTCCGACTTCGAGTCGAAGTCGATGTTCACGTGATAGAAATCATCGATATCTCTTGTCGCCAGATTGGACAAATAGTCACGACCGACTTCGCGGCGCCGTGCGAATAGCATGTACATCTGTGCGCAAAGCTGCCTCATCTTGCCGCGGCGCGTCGAACCGGCCACGAGACGCCTAAAGAAGTCGTGTCCGCTCTTGATATCCTTGCCGCCGAGATCGTTTCCATATTCCGTGAAATCACCGGGCCACGCATCACTCACGATCCATTTCCTCTCGAAGCTCCTCCAGCGTCGCTTGAACAACAGGAATACGCCTGCGCGCCAGGGCATGCGGACGGTCGCCGAAAACAACGCGAGCAATGTGCGCTTCTGCAAGGCGCAAAGGGGATGCGTTGCCGGTCACGCTCAGCCTCCGGCGCACTTGTGATCGCAACGATCCCATGATCGGGTCAGGTACTACCCACTATCGCGTCATTGAGAAAGTCCGCGGCGCGGAGGCGTGGGTGTCCTGTAAAGCTGAAGCCACGCGACTACATACCTGACTGTGAATTTCTCGCATTTGGACGAATTGCAGGCGAACGTGGGTTAATGAATTCGGTAAACCGGATTGACTTTTGAAGCGGAGAGGTTGGTTACGACGTCGATACGGTGCAGCAGATGGCTGGCCAGTTCTTCGAAGTTTTCGACCTCGCAAATCTTATCCATCTCATCGATGATTCGATTCAGGACCGATTCGATCTCTTCGTACGTCTTCTCTTGGAAGAACGGCCGCTGGCACTCGAGCCGGCATTTGTGCCGCAGAAATTCTTCCTTATAGAAAGCGGCGATTTGTTTCTTTTTGGTCGCTGCTATTTCCATGAAGGGCGGACTATAACCCCGATAGTGTCAGCCTGCAAGTCTCTTTTTGAGAACTTCATTGACGGTTTGCGGGTTCGCCCGGCCTCCAGTTGCCTTCATGACCTGCCCGACAAAAAAGCCAAAGTTGCCTGTCTTGCCTTGCCGATACTGCTCGGCGGGTTTTGGATTCTCTTCAATCACCCTCGACACAATCTTCTCGATTTCATCAATGTTCGATATCTGAAGAAGACCCTTTTCCTCGATGATGGCTTGTGGCGCTTTGGCGGTTAAGCACATCTCTTCCATCACCATCTTTGCAATCTTCCCGGAGATTGTTCTCTTTTCAACGAGCGAGATCATGTCCGCAAGCATCTTCGGCTTGACGGGTGAAGTGGAGAGATCTTTCAAATCCGTATTGCGATCTTTGTAGAATCTCAGAAGATCGCCCATGATCCAGTTGGCAGCGGACTTCGGCTGACCGCTCAATTTCGCCGTCTCTTCAAAGAATTCGGCCAGAGCACGAGTCGTAGCCAGAACGCCCGCGTCATATTCCGACAGCGCATATTCCTGAACGAACCGCTTGCGGCGCGCTTCAGGCAACTCCGGCATTGAGTGTGCAACTTGTTTGATCGATTCTGGATCGAGAGCAAGCAGCGGCAGATCCGGATCGGGAAAATAGCGATAGTCATGCGCCTCTTCTTTGCTGCGCATGGAAACGGTTCGCTCTTCATCGGCGTTCCACAGCCTGGTCTCCTGGACGACTCGACGGCCGGCTTCGAGTACGTCGATTTGCCGCTTGATTTCAAAGTCGATCGCTTTTTGCACGAACCGAAAGGAGTTGATGTTCTTCAGCTCCGTCCGCGTACCGAACTTCTGCTCGCCGACTTTGCGAACCGACACATTCGCGTCGCATCGAAGACTGCCTTCCTCCATGTTGCCGTCATTGACGTCGATGTATTCGAGAATCTCCTTCAATCGCCTCAGGTAATCGTGCGCCTCCGCTGAAGAGCGGATGTCCGGTTCACTGACAATTTCAATCAGGGGCACGCCGCTTCGATTGAAATCGAGGTAGGTATACCGGCTGGAATCGGGAAAGCCTTCATGAAGCGACTTGCCGGCATCTTCCTCCATATGGATTCGCTGGATGCCGATTTTCTTTATGATCCCTTCAACAGAGATCTCAATAAATCCGTGTTGCGCCAGAGGCCGATCGTACTGCGAAATCTGATATCCCTTTGGCAGGTCCGGATAGAAGTAATTCTTGCGAGCCCATTGGGACTCCGCATTCACTCTACAATTCAGGCCAAGCGCGGCACGCACGGCGAGAGCCACCGCCACACGGTTGAGAACCGGCAATGCGCCAGGAAGGCCTAAACAAACGGGACAGGTGTTCATATTTGGGGCGTCACCGAATTTGGTGGAACACGAGCAAAAGAGCTTCGAATTCGTGAGGAGCTGGGCGTGACACTCCAGGCCAATGACAGCTTCGTAGTTGCGGGTCATAGGAGGTGGTCTAACTGTAGCGGCGGTCTATAGTTCAGGCTGCGCGCTGTCGCGCTTGCGCTTCGCCGACCGCCGCTACAGTTCAGAGTTCACGACTGTAGCATATTTTGCGTGATGCTAGAATGAACGAGGTAGCGCCAGATGTCATTCAAAACCATCGAGTGGACCGACGAAGGCGTGCGGATGATCGACCAGAGGAAACTGCCTGCTGTCGAAGAATATCCCGTGTTCAAGAATTACGAAGAGGTCGCCACCGCCATTCGAGCAATGGTCATCCGCGGCGCACCCGCAATCGGAGTCGCTGCGGCAATGGGCATCGCTCTCGGTGTGCGCGATTCAAAAGCAAAGAACCTTGCAGAGCTTCAGGGAGACTTCAAGCTAATCACCGATACGCTGGCTTCCACTCGCCCAACTGCGGTGAATCTATTCTGGGCGATTGATCGGATGAAACGGCTGTTTCGAGAAATCGCGACTGACGGCGCCGAGCAGCGGACGATTGCGGAGAGGCTGATCAAAGAAGCGCTTGCCATTCAAACCGAGGACATCGAGAGCAACAAGCGGATCGGAAAATTCGGCCAAAGCCTGCTACCGGACTCCGGAACCATCCTTACGCACTGCAATGCAGGCGCCCTGGCGACGGCAGGGTACGGAACAGCGCTCGGTGTCATCCGGGCAGCGGTGGAGAACGGAAAACGGCTGCGAGTGCTCGCCGACGAAACTCGGCCGTTCTTGCAAGGCGCGCGCCTGACCGCTTGGGAACTCTGGAAAGACAGCATCGATGTGCGCGTGATCTCGGATAACATGGCGGGATCTTTTATGCGGCAGGGGCTGATCGACGCCGTTATCGTCGGCGCGGATCGCATCGCCGCGAATGGCGATGTCGCCAACAAGATTGGAACCTACCCTGTAGCCGTTCTCGCGAAGCAGCATGAGATTCCGTTCTACGTCGCTGCTCCGTTTTCCACCCTGGACCTGAAGATGCCTGATGGTTCGCATATTCCAATCGAGGAGCGCGATCCGGCCGAGGTGACACATATCGGCGGCGTCCGAATCGTACCCGACGGCGTTTCCGTCTTCAATCCCGCGTTCGACGTAACACCGCATCAGTTCATCACTGCGATCATCACCGATCGCGGTGTTGCCCAGCCTCCGTACGCGCAGAGTCTAATGACGCTAAGGAACGAAGGCATCTAATGCTGGTTCTCGGTATTGAAACATCCTGCGATGAGACCGCCGCGGCTATTGTCAGAGACGGAAAAGAAATCCTATCGAATGTCATTTATTCACAGGTAAAAACGCACACGCCTTACGGTGGCGTCGTGCCGGAACTGGCGTCTCGCGAGCACCTTCTGAAGATCAGACCAATCGTCGACCAGGCGTTTACCGATGCCGGCGTAACTCTCGACGAGGTCGACGGCATCGCTGCAACATCTGGGCCTGGCTTGATCGGATCTTTGCTTGTCGGCCTCACGTATGCCAAGGGTCTGTCATTCTCCACGCACAAGCCGCTGGCGGCTGTGAATCATATCGAAGGCCACATCTATTCGGTTTCATTCGACCACCCCAATGTGGAGTTCCCGGCCCTCGCGCTCGTGGTGTCCGGCGGGCACACAAATCTGTTTTGGGTGGAATCGGAATCTGGCGACTTCCGGCATCTGAAGTACAAACTCGTCGGGAAAACGCGTGATGATGCCGCCGGGGAGGCATACGACAAAGTCGCGAAGCTGCTGGGACTCCCGTATCCCGGCGGCCCAGTCATTGATCGACTGGCAAAGACGGGCAACCCCGATGTATTCCCGTTTTCGATCGCCAAAATTTCAGACCGTTCGCTCGATTTCAGTTTCAGCGGCATCAAAACGGCCGTTCTTCGGCTGGTCAAAGAAAACGACAAACTGAAAGAGGATCCTTTGCGCCTCGATCTATGCGCGAGCTTTCAAGAAGCTATCGTGAATATGCTCTGGTCCACGACACTGAAAGCCGCCGAGCTTCTGCGGCCCCGATCCATCATGTTATCGGGTGGCGTTGCCGCAAACAGTCGGCTTCGCGAAGTCTTCACGGAGAGGAGCTCGGAGGAGGCGTTAAAGCTGTATTATCCTAAACCTGTGCTGACTACGGACAATGCCGCTATGATCGCAGCCGCAGGTACTGCGAAACTGATGCGCGGCGAAACCGCCGGCATCGACGTGAATGCCGATCCTAATATGCGGCTTGCAGTCTCCGATCGGAATTTATCGAATAGACGGTGGAGAATATAGCTGTGACGATTCTCTCCGCTCAGAACAAACCAGAGGTAAAGGTCGACCATGCCCGCGTCAAGTCTGGTGATCCGGTTTTGGTGACGGGGACCGGATTCACCGCGAATCGAACCGTGATGTCCCATCTCCGCAGGCCCGATGGAACTGAGTACAACCCGCTACGCTTTCGCACCGATGAGCGCGGAACGTTTGTTCACAAGATCGATACAGTAATGCTGGATGTCGGGACTTTCGAGGTGTGGGCTGAAGATGAAAGCTCGAAATTGCTATCCAATCGGGTCCAGTTCACCGTCGAGTCGTCATTCACGCGTCCCTGAAATGGCAACTTGTGTTCGAGGGTTCGCGCACAAACTACACCGTCAGAATTTCTTGTTCCTTCTTCTTGGCAACATCTTCGAGTTTGTGGATGAATTCGTCCGTAAGCCTTTGAATTTCGGCCAGACCATTTTTCTCGTCATCTTCCGAAATGGTTTTTTCCTTTAGCATTTTTTTCAAATGCTCGTTGCCGTCGCGGCGGATATTGCGGACTGCAGTTCTGTGCTCTTCGAGAACCTTATGAACGTGCTTGGCGAGTTGCTTGCGGCGTTCTTCAGTGAGAGCGGGAATGGGAATGCGGATCAACCGTCCATCATTCGAGGGATTCAAACCCAAATCCGAAGCCCGGATGGATTTCTCAATAGGACCTACGAGTGAGACGTCGTAAGGCTGGACCGTAATCAGCGTTGCCTCAGGTGTTGCGAGTTGCGCGACCTGGCTTATCGGAGTAGGAACCCCGTAGTAGTCGACCTGAATGTTATCCAGGATCGAGATTGATGCCCGGCCGGTGCGAATCGTCGCCAGTTCCTTCCGAATGTCCTCAATGGCCTTTTCCATTCGTTTGCGAATTTGCGCAATCTCATCTTTCATACCCATAGTGGCCTCTTTGCCGTGAGTTAATAAACCAGCGATCCGATCTTTTCTCCTTCGATCACGCGGCGGATATTGCCTTTGGTATTGATGTTGAAAACGATTATGGGAACGTGGTTGTCCTTGCAAAGCGAGATTGCGGTGCTGTCCATCACACCGAGTCCTTGCATGAGCACGTCCATGTATGAGATCTCGCCATACATTTTTGCGTCAGCGACCTTCACGGGGTCGGCGTCATAAATTCCTTCCACCTTTGTGGCTTTCAGAATGACCTCAGCCTTAATTTCCATCGCGCGCAAGGCCGCCGTCGTGTCGGTCGAGAAGTACGGGTTACCTGTACCTGCTGCGAAAATAACGACGCGGTTTTTCTCCAAATGCCGGATCGCCCGGCGCCGGATATACATCTCTGCAACCTGCCTCATCTCAATGGCGGATTGGACGCGCGTGTAGACGTTCAATTTCTCGAGCGCATCCTGGATAGCGAGCGCGTTGATGACCGTGGCGAGCATTCCCATGTGGTCTGCGGTTACCCGGTCGAAGCCTTCTTCGCTCGCCTTGAGGCCACGAAAGATGTTGCCGCCGCCGATGACGATCGCAACTTCGACGCCCATCGAATGAACGTCTTTGATTTCGTTCGCAATGCGCTGCACGACCTGCGGATGAATGCCGAAGCTCTGATCGCCCATCAGGGCTTCACCGCTGAGTTTCAGCAGAACACGTTTGTACTTTGGCGTCATTGTTGGCCGGGAGCCTCGGCGGACCGCTTTTCCAAACCTTCGCCCGTTTTGAATCTCGCGAATCGTCGAACTTGGATGTTCTCTCCGATTTTAGCAACAGCGTTATTGATGAGTTCTTGTACGGTGATGTTCGGATCCTTCACGAACTTCTGATCGTAGAGGCATACCATTTCGTAATACGACTCCAATTTGCCCTCGGCGATTTTATCGACAATGTTCGCGGGCTTTCCAGAGCCGCGTGCCTGCTCTCGATAGATTTCCCGCTCCTTCTCGAGCACCTCTGCGGACACGTCGTCGCGCTTGACGTAAAGCGGATTTTGCGCCGCGATGTGCATCGCGATGTCCTTCACCAGAGCCTGGAACTGTTCGTTGCGGGCGGCGAAATCGGTCTCGCAGTTGACTTCCACGAGAACGCCGAGTTTGCCGCCTGCATGGATATAGTGTCCGATCATGCCTTCAGCAGCAATCCGCGTTGCCTTCTTTTGGGCCGAAGCGAGGCCCTTCTTTCGGAGAATGACAATCGCCTGGTCCATGTCGCCCTTCGCTTCCGTGAGAGCGTTTTTGCAGTCCATCATTCCTGCTCCGGTTTTTTCGCGGAGCTCTTTGACCATTTTCGCGTTAATTTCCATTCACGATTCCTCATTCTGGATTTTGACAGAAAAATAGCCGCGGATTGCGGCGGATAATTCGGGGTCAGACGTCTAAATCACCCAAATTCCACTACGCTCTTCAAACTGGAATTTGGGTGATTTAGACGTCTGACCCCGAATTATCCGCCACATCCGCGGCCATTTCTTTACATCATTGCGGCTTCGTTCGGTGTCTCTACCGGCTCCTCATCGTCAGAGGTGGTCTCAACACGCTTCGCCCGGGTGCGTTCAAACGGCGCAACGATTTCGCCCATGGTCGGTTCGACTTCTTCGGGTTCTTCCTTCTGGACTTTCGGAGCACTGGCCGCGTCTTTGGTCATGGCCTGACCTTCAACAACAGAGTCGGCAACCTTCGATGCGAACAGACGAATCGCACGAAGCGCATCATCGTTGCCAGGAATGACGTAATCCACCACGTCGGGATCGCAATTCGTATCCACGATTGCAATCACGGGAATCCCCAGCCGACGCGCTTCAGCAACACCGATCTCTTCGTTTTTGGAATCGATGACGAAGAGGGCATCGGGCAAACCAGGCATGTTCTTGATGCCTGCAAGATTCTTTTCCAGAGCTTTGCGTTCCCTTTCCAATCGGGTGACTTCTTTCTTCGGAAGAAGTTCATAGCGGCCGTCGGTGGCCATCGCATCGAGCTCTTTTAATCTTTTGATGGATTTTTGGATTGTCGAGAAATTCGTAAGCAATCCACCCAGCCATCGCTGGTTGACGTAGAACATGTTGCAGCGCAGCGCCTCTTCAGCGATTGCATCCTGTGCCTGGCGCTTGGTCCCGACAAAAAGAATTGTTTTTCCCTGGGATGAAAGTTCGGTGACGAACTGAGTAGCTTCTTTGAACAGGCGAAGCGTCTTCTGGAGATCGATGATGTAGATGCCGTTGCGCTCACCAAAAATGTATTGCTTCATCTTCGGATTCCAGCGCTTGGTCTGATGTCCGAAGTGGACGCCGGCCTCCAAAAGCTCCTTCATTGTAATAGACGCCAAATAAACCTCCGTTTCGAAATTTGAGACATACTGACCATAGTAGTAAAAAATCGCTAGCCGGGAGGCGATCCCCGCTAGCGACAACCAACGCTACCTCTTCGAGAACTGGAAGCGTTTTCTCGCTCCCGGTTGCCCGTATTTCTTTCGTTCCTTCATGCGCGGATCGCGCGTGAGGAAGCCTTCTTTCTTCAACACACCACGAAGTTCCGTGCTGAACTCGACCAACGCGCGTGCTATGCCGTGCTGTACTGCACCGGCCTGGCCGTGCGGGCCACCGCCGTCCACTCGCACCAGGACGTCGAATTTATTCAGAGTATCGGAAGCCTCCAGAGGGCGCTTCACCAGCATGCGATGGATTTCGTCGAAGAAATACTGCTCTAAGTTTCGGCCATTGACTGTGAAATTGCCTGTGCCCGGCCGAAGAATCACACGCGCCGTCGATGTTTTTCTACGGCCCGTGCCCAAATGCTGAATTGAACTCAAACAACCTCCAAACTGTAACCCTCTACAGTAGCTTAACCGTTTCCGGCATCTGCGCCGCATGCGGATGTTGGCCGGCAAGGTAAATCTTCAAACGCTTCACCATGCGTTTACGAAGCTTGTTTTTGGGAAGCATTCCCAGAACCGCTTCACGAATGAGCTTTTGCGGCTTCGTCTCAAAGACCTTCCGGGCGGCAACTTCCTTCAGACCACCGGGATAAAGAGTGTGCCACCGATAGACCTTTTTATCGAGTTTTTCGCCAGTGAGTTTTATCTTCTCCGCATTAAGGATGATGACATGGTCTCCGCTCAGGAGAAAAGGAGCATACTCAGGTCTATGCTTCCCCGTTAGAATGGTTGCCGCTTTCGTCGCAACCCGTCCAAGTACTTGGTCCGTTGCATCGATAACGTACCATCTGTTCAGGGCGGCCATTTCGCCCGCCGTTAAAAATCGCGTAGACATGCTCAGTCCCCTCAAACAGCTAATGTGCAAAAGTTTGATAGTATAGGAGCTACTTACACCATGTCAAGAAGACTGGCCCTTGTCGTCATGAGCTTAACCTCGCTCCTTGGACCTGCCGCCGCCCAGAATGTCTCGATCGCCGACACCATCGCCGATCTTCTCCTTCAGGACGAAATACAGCAAGCCGAGAGCCTACTGAACAAGCAGCCGAGAACTGCTCAAAACGTCGCCTTTCGGGGCGAAATCGAATTTCGGAAGGGACACTTTGAGCAGGCGGACGCGCTCTACCGAGAGGCATTGAAGGTGGACTCAAGGAACGCGCGTGCACACTTCGGATTGGGCAAGCTCGCGATGGGTCGGGTCAAAGGCAAGCTGGCCGTCCAGGAATTGACGCGAGCAATCGATCTAGATCCGAAGGTACCGCTCTACCACCTGTACGCCGGTGACGCTTGGAGCATTGAGAAAAACTATGCGAAACAGCGAAGGGAACTCGAGGCATATCTGCAGATGAACCCGAACGATGAAGATCGTGTGGCCGAAGCCAAGGCCGGTCTGGAGACGCTGAAGGCCTTCGGTTCCGAAGATATTGCTGTTGTCGAGGCCCCGAAAGACCCTGCTCCGATCCGCTTCAGAAAATCCCTAAACCTGATCTTTACGACCATAAAGATCAACGGCAAAGGCCCATATGAGTTCGCAGTTGACACGGGCGCCACGCAAACCGTGATCAGTGAAAAACTCGCCACAGAGCTTCAACTCGAGCCGATCACATCGACGTTTGTTTTCGGCATCGGCGGGGCCGGCAAGGTCGAAACAAAACTTTACAAAATAAAGGAGCTTACGAGCGGCGACGTGAAGGTGAAAAACACGCCGGTCGGGACATTCAGTGACCCGCTGATTTCACAGATCGCCGACGGAATCTTAGCCACTTCAATCTTGTCAGATTTCACCATCACCGTTGATTATCCGGCCGGCCAGTTGCTGCTGTCGCGCAAGCGTGTTTCCGCGACGTCCGGTGCGGAAATTCTGCCCGTCTGGTTTTTCAGCAATCTGCTGCTGGTTCCGGTTGAGGTTAACGGAAAACGCGGAAACTTCATCGTGGATACGGGCGCTGTCACCACCGTTCTCTCGCACAGCATGGCAGCTCAACTTGGCGTGAACGAAAATACTCCAGGAGCGAAAATCGATTTGGGCATCGCCGGGGTTGGAGGGTTTGAAGGGATTGTTTTGAAGCTTCCCAATATCACCTTTAAGACGCCGAGGAATACGGAGGTGTTTCCGCAGGTCGTTGCGATCGATCTGAAAAAAATTTCGAAGATGATCGGAACGGAAGTGGCCGG
Organism: Acidobacteriota bacterium; assembly: GCA_003222755.1. Taxonomy (GTDB): domain Bacteria; phylum Acidobacteriota; class Terriglobia; order 20CM-2-55-15; family 20CM-2-55-15; genus 20CM-2-55-15. The sequence goes on along the minus strand of QHXA01000024.1, from coordinate 8,870 downwards.
CGTTCTCGGATATGACTTTTTATCCGATTACAAGCTCACACTGGACTACAACGCAGGCGAATTGCAGCTGGTTAAATAACACGAGATCCGTACCAACACACATGATTACCGAACGCCGGAACCCACGGTCTGTCGATATTGACCTATTCCCGACTGAACGAGTTCTGAAAATCATCAATGCTGAAGACGCTCTGGTGCCCGCCGCTGTTGCGGCGGCCATTCCCGATATCACAAAGCTTGTCGATGCTGCGGTGCATTCCATTCGGGCCGGCGGCCACATGATTTATGTCGCCGCGGGAACCAGCGGCCGTATCGCCATCACCGACGCGGCGGAGATCCCGCCGACGTTCAGCGCGCCGCCAGAATGGGTGCAAGCCATCATTGCCGGGGGCCCGAAAGCATTCGCCAAGGCAATGGAGGGCTCTGAAGACGATCGAGACAAAGCCGCAACTGACCTGAGGTCCAAAAAGCTGACGCAGCACGATGTCGTCATCGGCATTGCTGCCACTGGGACTACGCCGTATACACTCGCCGCACTGGAATTCGCCAGGAGCAAAGGAGCAACGACGGCAGCAATCGTCTGCTCCGAAAACACGCCGATGTCGAAAATGGCCGATATCACCGTGCATGTAGCCGTGGGACCCGAGGTCATCACAGGCTCGACACGAATGAAAGCCGCCACAGCGCAGAAGCTCGTGTTGAATATGTTGAGCACAGCCGTGATGATTCGTCTCGGGATGACGTATAGCAATTGGATGATTAACGTCAGTATGACCAATCAGAAGTTGCGCGAGCGCGGCAAGCACATCTTGGAAGAAATTCTTGGTGTGAAGCCGAATGAAGCCGAAAAGCTTGTGGAAGCATCAGGAGCCAACCTGAAGGTCGCCGTGATTATGGGCGCGACAGGCTGCGATCGCGAGAAAGCCGAGAAGCAACTCGTGGCTGCACATGGAAATCTTCGGGGCGTGCTGAGCCACCTCGGAAGTGGCCGTGAGTAACAAAGCGCTCCTCGCCATTGATGCCGGCACGCTCCTCACTCCTGAACAGAAATTCTCGCCGGGCAGATTGATTATTGAGGGAGCAACAGTCACAGAGGTTGGCCCTCCCGAATCGGTACGCGTGCCCCCCGCGGTTACCAGAATTGACGCCTCGCGCCTACTCGTCACACCGGGCTTTATCGATCCTCACATTCACGGGTGCGGCGGCGTTGACGTGATGGACGGCACGGACGAATCGCTGAACGCCATCAGCCGAATCCTTGTGCGGCACGGAACCACATCATTTCTGCCAACCACCGTTTCATCGCCCCCAGATGTGCTTACTCATACCGTCGAGCAACTCGGAGCTGCGATCTCAAAATCCTTTGATGGCGCCGAGCCGTTAGGCATTCATCTGGAAGGTCCATTCATCAGTACTGATAGACGTGGCACGCACAAAGCATCGAATGTGCTGGCACCGGACTTCGGGTTATTCGAAGACTGGGTGCGCGCCTCCGGGCATGCGGTACGGCTCCTCACGATTGCCCCCGAGTTGAACGGGATCGACCCGCTGTTGATGATGGCTGCACACTTTGGCGTCACGGTTGCGATGGGTCACTCGAATGCCAGCTTCAGTCAGGCAAAAACCGCAGCGGACCGAGGCGTTTGCTATGCCGTCCACACCTTTAATGCAATGCGAGCGTTTTCGCATCGTGACCCCGGCATCGTCGGCACAGTGCTCACCGATGACCGGATCTTCGCGGAGATTATCGCCGACGGAATCCACATTGATCATGCCGTCGTCAGGTTTTTCGCGCGCGCTAAGGGAAAATCGCGCGTCTTGCTGACCACAGACGCGATCAGCGCGACGGACATGCCGGACGGCCATTATCGGCTAGGCGGAGACACAGTTGAAGTCGTGAATGGAATTTGCCGCGATGCCGATGGACGGCTTGCGGGAAGCACGCTGACACAAGAGGTCGCATTGCGGAATTTCGTCGATTGGACGCAGTGGCCATTTGAAGACGCCTTGCACGCTCTCACTCTAAATCCAGCGCGAGCGCTGAAACTGGAGAAAAAAGGCGTGCTCGAACCCGGAGCCGATGCGGATGTGGTTATTTTGGATGACAATTTCCGCGTGATGAAAACATTGGTGGCCGGTCGAGTCATCTTTCATCGAGATTGAAATGGACAAATTACGAATCAAAGGTGGCAATCGGCTGCAAGGGCAAGTCCGCATCAGTGGCGCGAAAAATTCTGCACTCCCGGCAATGGCCGCATCGTTGTTGACCTCGCAGGAAGTCATTCTCCAAAACCTGCCGCTCGTCAATGATGTTTTCACGACCCGGAGATTGCTTCGCGAATTAGGCGCGACTGTGGAATTCGAACAGGACCACTCGGCCCGGTTGCACGCACAGAAAATTCTCTCCCACGAAGCGCCTTACGACCTTGTGAAAACGATGCGCGCTTCGGTTCTCGTTCTCGGGCCGCTGCTTGCGCGAACAGGACGCGCCCGAGTATCGCTGCCGGGCGGTTGCGCGATCGGCGCGCGGCCAATCAATCTTCACATTAACGGACTTCAAAAACTTGGCGCTATTGTTCGGACCGCGCACGGTTACGTCGAGGCATCGGCGGAACGCTTGTCGGGAACTGACATCCTTTTCGATAAGGTCACCGTGACCGGAACGGAGAACTTGATGATGGCCGCCACGCTTGCTGAGGGCAAGACGGTGCTTCAGAACGCTGCATGCGAGCCCGAAGTCGGTGATCTGGCGGAAATGCTCAACGAAATGGGCGCTCATATCAAGGGCGCGGGTACACCGGAGATCACCATCGAAGGAGTGCGGGAATTGAATGGAACCACGCATCGCATCATTCCCGACCGTATTGAAACAGGGACATTCCTGATCGCGGGAGCTATTACCAACGGCGACTTGGAGATTGTGGATTCAGAGCCGGCTCACCTGGGAAGCATCATACAGAAGCTGCGTGACACCGGAGCGCAGATCGAAACCGGTGCCGGTCGGATGAGGGTGCGCGGCAATGGAGATCTGTGGGCAGCGGACGTTGTCACGAAAGAGTATCCCGGCTTTGCTACCGACATGCAGGCTCAATATATGGCGCTGATGACTCAAGCCGTCGGAACATCGGTTATTACCGAAGACATTTTCGAAAATCGGTTCATGCACGCGAGCGAGTTGATGCGCATGGGCGCGGTCATTCGCATTGACGGCGCGCGCGCAATCGTAACCGGAAAGACTCCGCTGAGCGGGGCCACAGTGATTGCATCCGATCTTCGCGCCAGCGCATCGTTGGTCATCGCTGGTCTTGTTGCCGACGGCGCCACGCTCATCGATCGCGTTTACCACCTTGACCGCGGGTACGAAAAAATCGAAGAGAAGTTACGCTCGGTAGGCGCCCAAATCGATCGCCTGAAGTGAGGTGTTTAACACCCCGAAGGGGTGGTAGGAAATTAGCCAGGCGTACGCGTTCTTTGCGTACCCCTGGATTACGTCGACAACTCTGGAATTCGCACCCTGAAAGGGGGTCGAGGACTCCTCGCCACCCTGCCGCGGTGCGAAATGTCCAAAACTCCAGACCCCTTCGTGGTAAGAACTGGACCAGTCCTAATTCACAACAATGCGGCCGTCGAGTTTTGGTGAGATAGTGCGATGGGCCTTGATGTAATCGACGAGCACGTCGCGAAGGAAGATGCCGCCATCCATAATGTCCGTGCCTTTGCCGATCTCCGTGAATCCATCTCCGCCGGCGACAATGAAATCATTTGTCGTAACGGAGTAGAGTTTGGAATCGTCGAGGGCAGTCCCATCCAACAAGAGCGCGGAAACGACCTGCTGTCCGGAAGGTTTCATTCGATCGAATCGAACTTGAAGGCCGCTCAGGGCAAGTATTCCGACCGTAGGAACCAGCCCGCGCTCGAGCGTCTTCTTGAGCTGGGCCCCGGTGAGCTTCAACGTAACCAACGTGTTTTGAAAGGGCAGCACTTCGAAAGCGTTTCCCCACATGATTTTGCCCTTCCTTAAGTTGGCCCGAATGCCACCGATGTTGTGAAGAGCGATTTGTGTCTTACCCTTCTCGCGAAATGCGTCGGCCACCGTATCTGCCAACGGTGACTCTACGGTTCGGGAATAAGTCAGATCGTCCGTGGCTTCACCGATCACCTCGGTCATTTTCAGTTTCACTCGACCAATGAATGGCTCAAGGATTTTTATTACATCCCGATTTGGAGGGATGTTCTTGACAGGAATCAGCCTGGCCTCCATGCGCAAGAGTTTCTTGTTCTGAAAATCGAGATCAACCCGGCCGACGTTATGTCCGGATACTCCTGTTTTTACAAGCAGGGTTTTGTCGAGCCATATCGGACCTAGAGCATTATGGTTATGGCCGCCCACCATGAGGCGAATTTCCGGGAAGGCGCTTGCGACGCGTTTCTCTTCATCATCCTCGAGATGGACCATGGCGATGACGAAATCGGATTTCGCGCGAACTTCTGGTAGGAGCCGCTCGAGCGTCTTGACTGTATCGAAAACCGTTACTCCCACGACTTTGTTAGGGTGGCTCTGGGTTTTCACATCTTCAGTCGTCAGTCCAATCAAGCCGAAACGGATTCCTCGCGCGCTCACAATGGTGTACTTCTTGATCTCCGAAACCGGTGTCTGCAGATTGGCCGATAAGACCGGAAACTTCGCTTCGCGCAAACGTAAGCGCAACGCGTCCTGACCATAATCGAACTCGTGATTGCCAATCGTGCCAGCGTCATAGCCGATCTTGTTCATCGCCTGAATCGTTGGCGCGCCTTTAAACTCATCGGCGAGGAACGTTCCAGTTGAGATGTCACCTGCATCCAGGATGAGATCCGGGTTTCCGCTCCGGATGATCGTCGCAATTTCTGCGATCCCCCCAACGCCGTCGCGCGGCAGAAGCTGGCCATGAAGATCATTGGTATGCATGATCACGATATGTGTGGGTGTTTCGGCGGCAAACCAAGAGGCAGCCGAGAAAGCCGCCAGCAGGAACACAAATGGCAGGATGCGCCGCATGCGCTACAATTTTACGATATGAAGAAATTTCTCGCGGCCATTTCAGTCCTCTGCTTTGCGGCAGCCGTGCCCGCACAGCAGAAGGAAACCAGGCTCTTTCCGTATAACTACACGATTGACGATCTGGACAATGGTCTTCGCCTTGTGACCGTCCCGACTGATTTTCCCAACATGATCGCGCTCTACATCGTCGTGCAAGCCGGATCGCGGAATGAAGTGGAGCCGGGCAAAAGCGGCTATGCGCATCTGTTCGAACACATCATGTTCCGTGGTAGCGAACACTACACGCCCGAGCAGCGCGATCGCATTTTGAAGAAGGCTGGGGCCGAATCGAACGCAACGACGAACTTCGACCGCACCACGTATTACGAAACATTTTCGAAAGAAGACCTCGAGCCGGTCATGAAGCTCGAAGCGGACCGGTTCCAGCGGCTCAAGTATCCGGAACCTGCATATAAGACCGAGTCGCTAGCCGTTCTCGGCGAGTACAACAAAAACAGCGCCGATCCAACCGAGAAGCTCGACGAGGTCCTGCACGCAACGGCTTTCAACAGACACACGTACGCACACACGACCATGGGCTTTTTGAAAGACATTCAGGACATGCCCAACCAGTACAACTACAGCTTGCAGTTCTACAACAGGTTTTACAGGCCGGAATATACAACAATTCTGTTGGTCGGTGACGTAAGCCGTGATCAGGCGCTGGGGCTCACAAAGAAATATTTTGGCGACTGGAAACGTGGCAACTACGTTCCGGATATCGCGGTCGAGCCGCCACAAAACGCGCCGCGTACGGCGGCTGTGGACTGGAACTCGCCGACTCTTCCGTGGCTCGCTGTCGCATTCAGGGGACCCGCCTATTCCGATGAAAAAATCGATAAGGCTGCGCTGGATCTACTGTCGCCGATTGCTTTCGGGCCCAACTCCGAACTGTACCAACGGCTCGTTCTGAAAGAGCAGAAGGTGGATGAACTGCAGCCCGACTTTGGCAATCACCCTGATCCGGAGCTATTCACGATCTACAGCCGTATCAAAGATCCGAAAGACGTCGATTATGTCCGAGAACAAATCCTTGCAACGTTCGAACGCTTCAGCAAAGAGCCGGTCGATCAAGCGAAGCTCGATGCAACGCGATCGCGTATCCGCTACAGTTTTGCGCTTCGCCTGAACAGTTCTTCTGCGATTGCGAATGCGCTCGCCGGCTATATTGGCCTGCGCCGAACGCCGGAAACCATTAACCGGCTTTTTGCGCTGTACCAACGAATTACTCCTCAGGACATCCGAATGATCGCTAATCAATACTTCACGCCGAACAATCGCACGATCGTGACACTCACCAGCAAGGGGGCGAAAGACTAGGCATGCGAAAGATCTTCATCGGGCTCTTACTATGTGTTTGTCTCGTGTTCGGGTCACCCGCCAATGTCGGTAGCGTTCTTCAGCCCGGCACGTCGTCACTTGTGACTTTTCGTATTCTTTTCACTACTGGTTCGGCATTCGACCCTCCGGGCAAGGAAGGTCTTGCGGCTTTAACAGCTTCGATGTTGGCCCAAGGTGGCACCCGCTCGCTGAGCTACGACCAGATTGTAGAAGCGCTCTACCCCATGGCGGCTTCTGTGAATTCGCAAGTCGATAAGGAAATGACTGTCTTCACAGGGACTACGCACCTCGAGAACCTTGACCGCTATTACGGCCTATTAAGAGACATGCTGCTCGATCCGGGGTTTCGCCCTGAGGACTTCAAGCGCTTGCGCGAAGATGCCATCAACTTCCTGAAAGTTTCGCTTCGTGAGACTAATGACGAGGAGCTCGGCAAGGAACATCTTTACAATGTGATTTATGCCGGACACCCGTACGGCCACCACAATGCCGGCAAGGTCAGCTCGCTCGAAAAGCTGACGATCGAAGATGTGGCTGATTTCTACCGCACCCACTACACGTCCGGGAATCTCGTGATCGGACTTGCGGGCGGTTATCCCAAAGGCTTCGCGGAAAAAGTTGAGGCAGACTTTGGCAAACTTCCCGATCGCCCCGCCGATAAGAAACGTTTTGACAACCCGAACCTTGCTGCGGGAACCCACATTGACATCATCACGCGCGACACACGCTCGACGGCAATTTCATTGGGTTTTCCGATCGAAGTGAATCGCTCATCAAAAGATTGGGCCGCTCTGGCGCTGGTGGCATCGTATTTCGGCCAGCATCGTTCATCGAACAGCTATCTTTATCAGAGGCTGCGCGAGGCACGTGGGCTCAACTATGGTGATTACGCGTACATCGAATATTTTCCTCGTGGCATGTTCCTGATGACACCGGATCCGAATATTGCGCGCCAACAGCAGATCTTCCAGATATGGATTCGTCCTGTCGAAGCGGAGAATGGCGTTTTTGCTTTGCGTGCGGCATTGTATGAATACGACAAACTGGTGCGAAACGGTATATCGCAAGAGGCATTCGAAACCACTCGCGAGTTCCTCACGAAATTCGCAAACGTTCTGACGCAAACGCAGGGTGCGCGGCTGGGCTATGCTCTGGACAGCCGATACTACGGAATTCCCGAGTACACGTCTTACATCAAGTCGCAGCTCGCTAAACTCACCATGGCCGACGTGAATGCCGCGATCCGCCGGCATCTGAAATCCGACCGAATGCGGATTGTTCTTGTGACGAAGGATGCGAACGCGATCCGCGACGCGATCGTGAACAATGTTCCATCACCGATCAAGTACAACTCACCGAAACCGAAAGAGATCATGGATGAAGACCAGGTCATTGAGGCGTATCGGATCAACGTGAAATCGGAAGACATCGTGGTTGTGCCCGTAGCACAAGTATTCCAATGATGGCGGTTTTGCCCGCACACAACCGGCGTGCGATGTTAGAATTTTGATCCATGTTACACACTCTGCTGATGGCCGCGTTGTTGTTAGCCGGTCAAGAGCCGCAACAGACGGGCATTATTACCGGCGCCGTTGTTGCGCCGGCGCAGCAGGAAATCTCGGGATCCGTTCAGGTCATCTTACTCGCGCCCCGGTACATGGATCTCTGGAACACCGAGGTTCAGAAGCGGCTCGACTTGTATTGGCAGCAATACCAACCAACATTCAGGAACCGAAAAGAATTTTTCTCCGAGTTCTCGAAACAGGCACACAGGGACGCGACAAACTACGTCCTCACTCGCATGAGGCGGGATGCATCCAGCAAGCTCTCGGAGTATCTGATCGAAACCTCCGCTGACGGCAAATTCGAATTCAAAAACATTCCTTTTGGCGAATATAAGATCCTGGCGCTCGGTAGGATCGGGAATCAGGATGTCATGTGGCAGGAATTCGTCGACGTGCGGAGCACGATCCCTCACTTTCTTGAATTGAAAAAGCGCGTGCCGTGAGTTCGTACCGGTTTTTGCTCGTTCATCAAAGCAGCCGCTTCGCACAACGTGGGAAGAATGAATTGGACTTCCTTCCGCCGGCTGCCGGGCAACAGTGCGACGATAGGCTTACGCGGATCGAGTGTGTACGTCGCGCAAAATTCCTCTTTGGACTTCGTGGTGCGCACCATGTCCACCAAGGGATGACCGACAAACTCCACATCTACGCCCGCTTGCCGGTACAGCGCTTCCTCGAACGGAAAAATCACCAGCATCTTGTTCACGAGCCGGCGGAGCTGTTTCAGCCGTCCTTCGCGCCACGCCCACACTTGCGGGCTGATGTAATACACAATGGGAACTCCCGCATCCTTTACCCGCTTTGCGAGCCTTAAATTGAAATCGGGAAAGTCGATGAGAATCGCAGCAGTTGGAGGGTCGGTTTCAACACGGTCTGCGAGCCGG
>QHXA01000215.1 GCA_003222755.1 Acidobacteriota bacterium | reverse complement strand
TTCTCGAGGGGGTTTTCAGCAGTCGTGTCCTACACGTGGAGCCACAACATCGATGACAGCACGGCCACCCACTTTTCCACTTGGCTGACGCCCCGGCGCGAACAGGACTTCGTGAATCTTCGTCCCGATAAATCCGATTCTGCCCTTGATCGGCGGCACCGTTTAACACTGAATTGGGTATACGAAACACCATGGATGAAGAATTCCTCCAATTGGGCAGCCAAGAATTTAATTGGCAACTGGAGATGGACGACCAGTTATACCTATGAGTCGCCGGAATACGCAACCGCGACGAGTGGCGTCGATTCCAACCTGAACGGCGATGCTGCCGGCGACCGGACTGTGGTGAATCCCAGCGGCGATCGCAAAAAAGGAAGCGATGTGACAGCATTGACCAATAGCAGTGGCGCAACTGTGGCTTACCTTGCGAAAGATCCTACCGCGATGTACATCAAGGCCGGTCTCGGCGCTCTCGCTGCCGGAGGCCGGAATACACTGCCCACGAATCCAACCAACAACTTCGATATGTCTTTCGCGAAGGTCTTCAATGTTCGCGGCGAGAATCAGAAGATCGAGTTCCGGGGAGACTTCGGCAATATCTTTAACCATCCGCAGTATGTACCGGGTTATATCAACTCGGTACGGCTCAATAGCAGCTACACGGATACGAGGGACTACCTGATTCCAGGCAATTCTAGATTCCAGAAGTGGGACCAAATTTTCCCCAGTAATGCCCGCAGCGTACAGCTAGTGCTGAGATACAGCTTCTAAGCATGTTGTGGGGCCGCGGATTCGCCGGATTGAACAGATTTAGATCCAGTCAATCCGTAGAATCCGCGGTGGACTATGGGGCTACCGGAGTGGAGTGAGATCCAGAAGAGGGAATTGAAGGAGCGCTTGGAGCGCCGCCGCCGACGGGACCGGCACTTACTCCTCCGCCTCCGCCGCCACTACTCGCATTACTGAAGCCGCCGCCACTGTTTGCATTACTGCGGCCACCCTCGCCACCCGACGCGGCGGAAAAGCCGCCAGAACCGGAGGAGTACACCTCCCCCGCCGCTTGATAGCGGTAGCCATACGGCGATCGATACCGTGCTCCCGGCATATAGATGAACGAGCCAAATGCGGGATACCACAGCCAAACATCCAGAAGCGACCCGATCGGCACGTTCGGATTTTGCTGAAGGCTCTTGGCCACGTTCAAATTTGCCCTCGAGATTTCCGCATCCCGTTTCTGGCTCCAAAGCTCCAGGCCGGTTGTAAACGTTTTCACTTTTCGGGCGCGATAGCCTTGGTCATTGGAAATCTCATTTCCCTTACCATAAATAAGGCCGCCGTTGCTGGCATCGCGGATTCTGCCATCCACAACGACCACTTTCCCATCGGCGAACAGATAAACCCCGTCTTTAATGATTTCCATCTTCAGATCGCCGGTGGCGACTTGCAAGGGCAGGTCTTTATTGAAGCCGTTCGCTTCAATGATCGCGGACCCCTCCAGAATGCGAACCGCGATGTCGTACAACTCGACCCGGTCGAGAACGACTTTCGAGTTTTCGCCCATTCGCAAGTAAGATCCGGGATTCAACAAAATCTCGACCGCACCACCAGGACCTGTTCCAATCACTTTGCCCGCGGGTACAGAAGTCGCGGCTTTGACCGTTGCCGCGCCCTGCACGTAATTGACCAGGCCTGCCTTTGTGGACACCAAAAACTGAGTGGTGGGTAACTGCAGCATCAGCATCAAGACCAAGCTGCTCATATCGCCCCCTTCCTGAAGCATTTGGAAACTGAGGGTATTCTACTCCCCCAAAGACGGCTGCGGCTTCACAATTTTGATGAAACGATCGACGGCCCAGGAAATGACCATTGAACACTGAACAATGAACATTGATCCGCCCCTGACTTGTCCGCCAGCTGAGTACGCTGGAACAGGAGAAGGGACATGGGGCAACCATCAACACTCGTCGTGGATATTGAAACGGTTGGGCAAGAGCCCGAGCAAATTCCGACCCGAGCTCGCGAGATTCTTTTAGACGTCGAGACCGAGGACGACCGCCAGAAAGTTCTCGATTGTCTCGGCCTGGACCCATGCACCGGCCGGATCATCTGCATTGGTGTCTACTGGCTTGAACTGGACCGCTCGCGAGCGTACTGCCAGGCGGACGAACGCGAACTGCTGGCCAACTTCTGGTCCGATATCGGTCAGATCCGGCCGCAGCGTTTCGTGACTTTCAACGGCAAGTCGTTTGATTTCCCATACATCAATATTCGCAGCGCGATTACGGGCGTCCCGATCCCGCGCGACCTGTTGCTGGATACCCGCCGTTTCAGCACGGAACGGCATTTCGACGTGCGCGAAATTCTGACGAATTTCGAGCGCTACCGGAAGGGCACTCTGGAATTTTTCTGCGAAATTTTCGGAGTTCACTCTCCGAAAAACGGCATCAACGGCAGCAAGGTCGGAGATTATTTCAAACAGGGCCGTCTCGACGAAATTGCACATTACTGTCTTGCCGATTGTAAAGCCACGGGCGAGCTTTATCAGCGATTGAAAAATTACTACAGATAATTTAGAAGGAAGGTATGGGGTCTGTGCTCCAGTTCGGCCTTCTCTTCCTATGTTGGCTTGCGGCGCTCGCCACGCTTCTCATTTTCCTTGAAACATGGTTTGGACTTTCCGGCCGGAATCGATTTCTCGCCCGGCGCGCCTCAGGCGCATACGGCGTCATCACGGTTTTTGTACCGATGCACGGCGCATCAGGCAAAGTCGAACGCACGATTGGGTCGATTTTGCAGCAGTCTTACCCATTCATCGAGCTTGTCCTCATCTATTGGGAGGAACACCGGCACTTCGAACAACTGGTGAAACAATTCCGCAGCGCAAGATCCCACATTCCCGTACGCGCGGTTCCAACCTCATTTGCTCTCGACGCGCGGAATAATCGAATTCGCGCGCTCGAGCATGCGCAAGGCGTCGCGCGCGGCCGTTGGTTCGTGATCCTGGATTCGGACGTGATCCTGGACCGCTTTGCAGTTGAAACAGCCGTCGAGTTCGCCGGTTCGAATGAAGTTTCGGCTTTGGCGCTCCGTGCCGGTATTCGATGCCGCTCGTGGCTTCAAAGAATCATTGCCCCTTCCATGGAGCATCTCCTGCAGATGGTGCGCATTGCAAATCGCCGTCGTGAAAAGCGGCGAGCGGCGGATTTCGAGTCGCCCTTTCTTATCGTGAACCGGGAAGCGTTCGACATGGTCGATAAGATCAACCGCATCCCCGGGGTTTTGAATGATGGGGCCTGGAGCATGTGGGGCTATCAAATCGAGGGTCTGCGTACGTTCGAAGCGGACGGCTCGCGCTGGATGTGGCGCGACGCGGATGTGCGGTCTTGGTCTTCAAGCATCGATCCGGAACGGCGCTATGGCAAAAGTTCCGCCGGCTTTGTGATTGGAAGCGCGATCATGGCCGTGCTCAGCGTTGCCGGCCTGGCATTCGGCATGATTCACGGCATCGATAATTTCGCCGGAGCGAGCATCCTCGCGTTTTCTGGCGTGAGTTATCTCTTGATGTGGACCAGCTATTTCCTCTTCGCTCGCCGCCTCCGTGCCGCCGCCTGGTTTGCGCCTCTCTGGATTTTGAGTTATTTGCCTGCCGCCGTATTGACGCTCGTTGAAATGGCATCGATAATTTCGCCGGAGCGAGCATCCTCGCGTTTTCTGGCGTGAGTTATCTCTTGATGTGGACCAGCTATTTCCTCTTCGCTCGCCGCCTCCGGGCCGCCGCCTGGTTTGCGCCTCTCTGGATTTTGAGTTATTTTCCTGCCGCCGTATTGACGCTCGTTGAAATGCGCCGCATCTCGCGTGGCCGCGCGGAAGAAGTGGAAGTGCCAAAGAATATCCTTTCTTCATAGCGAAAATCAGTAGCCACAAAAAGACACAAAAGCTCAAGACATTTTTGTGAATCTTGTGCCTTTTTGTGGCTAAACCTCTGTGGCTACGCGTTCACACTAAACCCCAGATACCGATCGGCAAGCCTCACCCGTTCTTCAAGACTGACCTCACTATCGATCAACGGGACCAGGCGGGCTCGCAAACTGGGATTCAGTGTGTTGTCGAGAAACTCCAGGGCGTTGGCGTGCATCACCGGATCGCTCGACTGAATTCCCATGTACGCATTCTGGAGATCAATCGTGGGAAACATCAGCTTCATGAGCCGGAAAATACGCTCGAGCTCTTCCGTCATCGTGCGCTGTAACGATTCATCCACAGGGCCGTTTGATACGCCCACAAGCTGATATGAGCGGTAGTGACCCATCATTTCCGCGATCATCGCCGATTCGATCAACTGTTTATCCAAATTCAAATTACGTTGATACTCACAAAGCTTGTTTAACGCTGAGATCACTTTCGTACGGAAATCCGGGTCGGCCTGAATCAAATTTTCGGCAAGCGCAACGCCGGCAGCCGACGTTGCGATCCGGAGCAGCAGGTCAGGGATCTGCAGCCGAAGTTCAAGGGGCGCAGCTGCATCTGCCAGGCGATCGCGGAGCGCCTCGACGGCCACGTCCTCTAAAACCGCAAGCGCGCGAGCAGCATCACTGGCAATCGCGGGGTTGCCCAGGTCCGCAACAATGCCGTCCAGGATGATCCGCGCGGCCTCGCGATTCTGCGCTTCACCTGGCTTCATCAAAAACGACACCATTGCGGAGCGGATGGAAAAGTCTGCGAAATCGCCGAGCTGTTCAACGTATGTGAGTGGGTCCATTCCATCGTGACGGCTCAGATACAGAAGGGCTTCCGTACGGACTTCCAGACTGGTGTCCCTGATCAGTCCGGTCACCTGATGTCGTACCGAAACATCTCCAGCATTGTTCAAAATTGAAACTGCTTTTTTGCGCACGTGCGGCGATGGATGTTCGAGTAGATTTCGAACAGCGGAGTGCGCGTTCAGATGCTGAGCCATCTCGAAAAGATCCAGCGCGTAAACGACCTCGTTCACGTCGTTCGAATTCAGTTTTTCCGCAAGAACATTCGTTGTGAATGCATCCATCACCGGTATGGCGAGCTGTGCCGGCTGCATGCGGACGTGCCGGATATTTTCCCGCAACGTTAGGACGTACTGACGGCGTGCAATGAATGCGGCGATTAGCCAAGCACCGAGCAGAACGAGATTGACCCAGCTAATTTGGCGAGCCGTGAATTGGAGCGTCGTTGCGAAGAGCAGCAACGTTAGGGCGGCCAATCCATCTCCAAGCTTCCATATGACGGTGTCGATAAAAGACTTGACTTGAACCTTAATATTTGCGGCTACAGGCAGATAGAGAAGCTGAAGAGCCGACGTGTCGATTGAATAACGAAAGACGCCGTCGCTGGCCTTCAGGATAACTGCGGCCCAAAGTGTGCCGGCGCCCAATATAGCAATTGAGCCTCCTGTCAGAGAAAGAGGCAGGATCAGTAGAGCGGTACCTACGCCAAACCGGCGCAAGAGCTTCGTTGTGATCAGCAACTGCGCGATCAGCGCCGCGATTCCCGTATACCCTTGCAAGTCTCCGAGAAAAGCCGCGAGCGCATTTTTTTCAACCAAAGTTTGTTTCGCTATGGTATTGAGCTGCCATCCGCCGATCGTGGTCACAACCGACGCCAGGCATATCAATGCGGCAATAGCCTTCAGATGGGCGGAGTGCCAGACGAGCCGAAAACTGTCTACCAGATTGCGAGGACCCTCTTGAGCATCAATTTGCTCGATTTCGTCAGGAGTGGATTTTTTCTGCTTCCATGCGACCCAGATCAGCGGGGCGCAGATCAACAGGAAAGTTGCCATGAACGGCAGCATCGCCTCCGTACCAAATCTCACAGCAACCTGTTTGGCCAGAAATCCCCCGGCGCTGCCGCCGATAATGCCGCCGCTGCCTAATATGCTGAAGAGACGCTTGGCCTCACGCGTGGTCCAAACAAAATTTGCCAATGTCCAGACTTGCGCCACTGCGAGAATTCCGCAGACGCCGACCCAGACGTAAAACATCGCGGAGATCCACGGCCAGTTGTGAAAGTGAAATCCCCACCAGAAGACGATCAGGTTGGCAGCAAAGAACAGAAGACTCGCCGTTTGCAGATTCCGCAAATTCGCTCTGCGTCCAGCCCGGATATAGGGCGCGATGAGGAACGCGGCCAACACCGCAACAGACATGTCGGCGTACGGTTGTTGGACGGTTTTGAAATGATCCAAAAAGAGCGCGACCCGTGCAACTCGCCCCATCATGTAAAAGGTGACGATTAGCAGGTAGTAGGCGAATAGAGGCAGCCCGCGGGCGAAGTCACCGGGCCGCAGGTTGAATATGCGATTAATAAATGAAACTGATCTTTCCATCCTGGATGTTCAATGCCGATGCGCGGCCCCCGCGAAAATAGCTCGATAACATTCCGGTATCGATCAGATAAATCTTGCCGTTGAACCTGGAGACAATCTGACCGCCCGTTTGCGGCGTATGTCCGACGACGAACCTGGCGACACCGAACGCCTCGGTGAGCCGTTGAATTTGCGGAGCGCCCTCTGCATCGGTCCATGTCGCGTAACCACGAAACCAGAGCGGACCGGTGTCGTTGATGGTTAGCCAGCCTCCAAGACTGAGGAATGCCTTCAACGTGTCGGCATCCTTCCCTTTTGCTTTATCCAAAGCCGTACGCGCGGCCGCGGTGAGTTCGTCGAGAGTGTTGCAGGCCTGCGCGATTTTCTTCTCGACCATAAATTGTTTGTACGTATCGAAAGCCTTGATCTCAGCGGCAATGGCATCGTTGAGTTGGTCCACGCTGTATGAAGCGAGATCGGGGCTGATGCCGCCGTGCAGGAATATCGAGTCGTTCACGCGCGCGATTGCGGGAAGTGAACGCAGCCACTTGCCGTATTTTCCAGCGGGACCGAACGCTTCGCACCGTTCGGCGACACCGGCAGGCCCCGAGGAGTCGGTCTTTCGCTTGCGAGCGTCACGAGGTTCGTCGGCAAAGCTGGCGTAATCCTCATCGGTGACGTAGCGCAGATCGCCGAAAATGTTCATCGCCTCATGATTGCCCATGAGAACGATGACGCGCCCGCCCTGCCGCTGTGCGTCCTTCTGCAAAGGCATCAAAAAATCCATGACGCCGCGGGCTTTCGGCCCTCGATCCAGGAAATCGCCGGTTTGGACCAGCGTCGAGTGCCCGCCGGACCAGCGTTTGCCGGGATCGTGGGTACCCCTGGGATCGTGTTGATCAGCCAGGATCGCACCCTGAACAGGGTGCGAGAAATCCTCGACACCCTTTCAGGGTGCGACGCATTGTGTTTACCGATTCCAGGGGTACGCAAAAAACGCGTACCCCTGGCCAATTTCCTAGCACCGCTCTGCGGTGCGAAAAATTCTGCACTCTTCATCTATACAACACCGCGCCTGCGCCTTTTTCCCCGATCAACTTCTGAGCCAGCGCCAATATGGCGTCGCGCCGTTTCAGAAGACCTTGGATTTGGTAAGGCGTGAGGTATTTCCCCAGGCGTTCCTTAATAAGCGGCTCGTTGAGTGTCTCGAGTTTTTCGAGCAGAGATCGCGAAAAGCGCGTGAGTTGCTTTTGATCTTTTAACTGTTCGAAGGGTCGAAACGTGCGCGAGTGATCGATCAGCCGGATCTTCCAATCTTCAGTGATGAGGAGGTTGTTCAGATGCCGGTCGGTATTGTAAATGAGGTTGTCGAACAGCCGAAGCCTTGCGACCTGCTCCTCCCATTCGAAGGTGCGGGGCGGCTGAAGCTTCTTTTTAACGCGTTCTGCTTCGGACATTTTGGAATCCACCCAGAACTGCAACGATCCCTTCTTTCCATCGTAGGTACGCTCCACAGTAGCGGGAACCATCCCCAGGCCCATCAATTTGTCCAGTTCGTATGCGGCGACTTCAGTCCTCCAACTGTCTTGAAATTCCAACTCGATGCCGCGATCGAGCTGCTTTGTCTTCGCAGATTCGTCGATCGTCTTGAATACGCCGTACCCCTTCACGCCCTCGAGTTCCAGCGTCGCTTTTACAGGAAGAGTCACGCCAAGGCCGATATCTTTGATGCCGGTGATCTTCGCTCGACTCAGAAACTCCTCAATATTGGATCCTTGGAAAGTTTGAGGCGTCTGCGCGGAGTTCTCAGTAGTCGCTAGGGTGAACAGAGCCAAACACGCTGCACCAACTGTGAAAACCGTTTTAGGATTTCTCATCGCAGTCTCCTGCTTGTGGTCGTTGCTGATGCTGACGCGGATCGTAAGGTGCTGAAGACGCGATGTCAACCAGTGAATTCCAATTTTTTCCGTCACCGCCGTTTCATGCGATTGAGCGTTCGTTTTGGGATTTTCGCATCGCGCAGATGATCGAGGTTGTAAAAAAGGCCGAATGCGGCGGCGACTCCGACAGCGCCGGACACAACCGCTATCGGAATATTTGTGGAGACGGTGCGAACAAGAATATACAGCGCTGTCATAAATACGACGAGTGAGGCGCCGGCGAGCATCATGCGGTAGGCAAGGGTTTCGCGAAATGGAATAACGGTTTCCTTCTTTTTGATGCGCATGCGGCCCATGCGGCTATTATACGCGGCTAAAATTGATTCATGGGTCTCGAAGAATACAAGAGGAAGCGGCGGTTCGATGAAACGCCCGAGCCTGCAGGCGAAATCAAGAAGAAGCGTGGGAACAGTTTCGTGATTCAAAAGCATCGCGCCACACGCCTGCATTACGATTTCCGACTCGAGATGGAAGGTGTCCTCCGGTCCTGGGCTATTCCGAAGGGTCCCAGTCTCAATCCTGCCGAGAAGCGGCTCGCGATGCTGACGGAAGATCATCCGATCGATTACGGAGAATTCGAAGGCGTCATTCCAAAAGGGAATTACGGCGCAGGCAACGTCATCCTTTGGGACAACGGGACATATGAGATGGTCGATCCGAAAACGCCCGAAGAAGGATGGCAGAAGCACAAGCTGCACTTCATCCTGCACGGAAAGAAACTCCAAGGTGAATGGGTCCTGGTTCGCGGGAGCCGTGATCCCAAGCAATGGATCTTTTTTAAAGTCCGCGACGATTACGCCAATCCGAACATCGACATCACCGCGGAACGGCCGGAATCCGTCGTATCCGGGAAACTCGTCGACGAAATTGGCGAAAGCGGGCGCGCGAAACAGTGGGTGACGCCGATTGAACGCGAGCTCGAACAATATGGGATGAAGAAGGCGGGCCAGGCTCCCCTTCCCAAGATCGCGCAGCCCATGCTTGCGTCGCTCGCAGATAAAGCTTTCAACAGTGACGATTGGTTGTTCGAACTAAAGCTGGATGGGATGCGCGCGAGCGTCGTTAAAAACGGCGCGAAGCTCGACATGTGGACGCGTAATGGAAAGACGTTGACGCACCGTTTTCCAACGCTCGCCAAAGCTTTCGCGGATTTGCCGGTTCACACTGTGGTGCTCGATGGCGAAATCGTTGCCTTGGACGAAAAGGGGCACCCCCATTTCCATCTGATCCAGCCACGGATTCACCTCTCGCGAGCGAAAGACATTGCGGCGGCTGACGAGCAGATCCCTGTGTACTTCTATGCTTTCGATCTGCTGTATATCAACGGCTACAACATCATGAAATTTCCGCTAATTGAGCGCAAGGCCGTGCTGCGGAAATTGATCGCGGACAACGCAGGCTGGATCCGTTTTGCCGACCACGTCGAAGGAACAGGCGTCGAATTCTTCAATGCGGTTGAGAAGCACGGGCTCGAAGGCGTCGTCGCGAAGCTCGAGAAGAGTGAATATCAGCAAGGGCGCTCGCGGCATTGGCTAAAGATCAAGACGCAGCAAACGGACCATTTCGTGGTCGGCGGGTTTACTCCGCCTGAGGGTTCGCGGAAGCACTTCGGCGCATTGCTATTGGGTTTATACAAAAACGGAGACTTGATTTACGTCGGACGCGCGGGCAGCGGTTTCGATGACCGCACGCTGGTGCAAGTAACGAACGAACTCCAGCCGCTCGTGATCAACAAGTGCCCATTCAAAGAAGTGCCTGTCGAAGTGAGAAAGTCCAGCTGGGTACAGCCGCAGCTCGTGTGCGAAGTTAAATTCAGTGAATGGACGGCCGACAAGAAACTCCGCGCCCCGATTTTCCAGGGATTCCGCGACGATATTGATCCCGAGCAGTGCCGCCTGGAGGACAGCCTGCCGGATCGCAGCCTAAAACCCGCGACTACAGACTCGACGAAAGAACCGGCGAAAGATGGTTCCAAGCGTTCTGACCGCATCCAATTTACCAATCTCGACAAGATCTTCTGGCCCGAAGATGGCTACACGAAGGACGACCTCATCGAGTACTACGACAAGATTTCGCCATACATCATCCCGCATCTTCTCGACCGGCCGCTGGTGTTTGAGCGTTTTCCGAACGGTATTCATGGTGAATCGTTTTACCAAAAGGATGCACCGGACCACACGCCTGAATGGATCCGCACGCAAGAGATCTGGTCCGGGGACGTCGAGCGCTATATTCGGTATTTCATCGGCGCTGATCGCGAGCAACTGCTGTACATTGCGAATACGGGAAATATTCAACAGAACCCGTGGATGTCGCGCGTTCAGCATCTGGATTATCCGGATTACCTTGTGTTCGATCTCGATCCGGTTGAAGCTCCCTTCGCTGACGTACAGAAGGTTGCGATCGTTCTGAAGGAGGTACTCGACGAGCTCGGACTTCGCGCATATCCGAAAACTTCGGGCGCCTCCGGCATTCATGTGCACCTGCCGGTATTGGAAAAGAGTTTCACGTACGAAGACGTGCGAGTTTTTGCGGAAGCGATTGCGTCTATCGTTGTTCAGCGCATTCCGGAATACGCCACCATCAAGCGGATCGTCAGAAGCAGGAAGGCGCATGAGGTGTATATCGATTACCTGCAGAATATCCGCGGAAAGACTGTCGCCAGTGTTTATTCACCACGTCCCAGACCCGGTGCGCCGGTCTCTACGCCTTTGAAGTGGGATGAATTTAAGCGGCCGATCGATCCGAGGGCATTTACGATCAAGACGATTTTTAGGAGATTAGACAAATACGGGGACCTTTTTGAGAAGGCGCTGACGGACAGGCAGGATATTTCCGGTTTTCTGGGTGTTCTGAAACATCGACAGTCAAGCCGTAGGCGCCGGCTTTAACCGGTGCGGGCACCGCGGAGCGGTGCGCTCAAGTTTATCCATTTTGCGCACGCCGGAGGCGGAAATACCAAGCGCGTTCTGGATGGTCAGTCCGCTTTTGAGGAGCGCCCAGATGATGTGGATACCGCGAAGCCGTGCGTCAAAGATTTCTCTCGAGTAACGCCGCAGTCGCGAGCGACCGGCAACGGCGGCCACGATGGCCGCCGTTGTTGTACGAGGATTAGCTTCCTTGTTTCCCTACGGCTTTCCACAGATCCGCCTTGGTCTGCGGAGTAGCGGAGGTGTGCACGTTTATATAGCGATCAAAGTTTAGATTGAGCTTCTCGAGAATCGGAACCAGGGCCTTGACGTGATCGTTAGCCGGTTGCCCCGCAGCAGGCAGCGAGAAGTCGCCCTGGAAGAGGACCTTCTCCTTCGGGATGTACGCGATCATCAAGCCGTTGGAGTGAGGGACCGGAGAGACGTGGTAGATCTCAACTGTTCGGGTTCCATCCGAGTAGACCTTCTTCTCCGAAACGGCTTCGATCTTCGCCTTCTTCGGATTCTTCGCCAGAGTGTCGTTCAGCAGCGTTCGTGGAGCGTTGAGCGCTTTCTCCAAAAACTCTTCGTTGTTCTTGTGCGTGATGATCGTTGCGCCTTCGGCCACCAGCGCCGGCAGCCCCCCGGTGTGATCGGAGTGGGGATGCGTGTTCATGACGTAACGGATCGGCTTGTTGGGAATGAGTTTCTTCGTCTCGGCGATGTACGCGAGTCCACGCGCCTCCGATTGTCCGGCCTCGAGCATCATGATGTGATCTTTGAACTCCACAATCACCGAATCGTAACTGCCGTTTCCCGTGGTGAGCCTATATAGGCCCTCGCCAAGCTTTTCGGAAGTGACCGTCAGAGGAGGTGGCGCCCCGCCAGGAGCACCACCGCCACCAGCACCGCCACGGCCACCAGCCGGTGCAGGTGCAGGAACCAGCGTTGCGACATCGGGAGGATTTGCCTTCGCCGCGGTCACATTGACTTCAAAGAAGGGCCACCCCCCGCGGGTCTGCACAATCTTTGAAGGAGCCATTACTCCGCCGAAGTCTTTCCAACCCGTGTAGGTGGCGAGGATGTGCATGTCGCCCATAATGTTTTCACCCAGCCACGTCTCGACCCGATCGACGATATTCTGCTCATTCACATAGCCATTGATGATGTAGTTCTTGCCGGAAGGCGCCTTGACCGTAGGGCTCCAGGTCAGGACGGTGTAGTTCTTGCCATCGACCTTGCGACGGCTCGCGGTCGCGTTGTTCGCAACAGCGCCTTTCAGGAAACCCCAGGGCGTGATGTAAAACTCCAGGGAGTTGGCCCAGGGTTGCGAGACATCCGCCTGTTGGGGCGTGACCTGCTGGAAAAACGTTCCGGGCATCGGCGTCGTTGCGCCGCCACCCGCAGGATTGTTCGTCGCTCCCGTGTGACGCGACGTTGGCGACGTCACGTCGATCACGCGGACGTAGTTAGTTATCGGCCGCATCGGATCATGGGTTCCCCTGCAGATCATGTCGGCGGCGTTGGATCCGCACTGCTGGAATGCCACATCCTTCGCCGATCCCGAATACGTGATGGATTTCAGATCGCCCAATGCCTTTTGCGCGTTGGCGATTACCGTTTTTGCGTCCTGCGCCATGGCGGTCCCACACAGGTACGTGACGCAGATTGCGACTATAGAAAGTTTTTTCAACACAGCGACTCCTCCTTAACGGCTAAGCAAAACAGACACGCCGTTCGTGTTTCATGAATTGCGGTAATTCCCGCGGGTCTGATCCAGTGAGCGGCAATTCCGGCATCACCAGTCAAGACCGCGACGTATTCCTTACCATGAAATTTGGGCGACGTTGATCGAATTCGCGAAAAGAATTTGAGCAATGTCAACGATTGTTCGCGAGTAACGCGAACTGAAGAGCCACCGCCCCAACATTGAA
>QHXA01000224.1:7610-11319 GCA_003222755.1 Acidobacteriota bacterium | reverse complement strand
GCCGTACTGCTTATCAGCACCGCGATCAGCGCACACACGAGTGATCCGCTAACCTTCCCAATGTGTGAATACATAGTCAACTCCTTCTGTCTCACAATCACGATCCTGCCCATTTCAAGAAACGCAGCGTGGTGCCAACCGTTCCCCTCAATTGGTACACGCAGCCCCGTTCAACATTAGCCGTTTCTTCATTCAAGGCGAAGGAATTATTCAGCCAGCTGGGTTTGTGAATTACGATATGGATCATGAACCGCCGCATCTTCCTTCGAAAGGTTTTTGCAGTCAGTGGCGCTTTCTATCTCCCACCTCATCGGCGCTTCAAGACCAAGCATCTCGTGTTCATCGTCAACGGCGCCGCGCGCAAGAAAGACTATTATGAGGACGCATCGTTGTCACCGAACATACGACGATTGGCACAAGAGGCGTTCGTGTTTGCAGAGGACCATTGCGAACACGTCGCCTCTCATGAAATTGCATTTTCGGAATTGCTGCCAGGACCACTACTCGATTGCATCGGCACTGGAGTTCAGATTCATTCCATATGCCGAATTCCCCACACGATGCAGCTGCACAGGCCTCGTTTGCTCATTTGCCGGGAGTCAGCCCACGACGTAGGGCATCGTAGTTACGAACAGTATCTAAGCAGTGTGAGGATCAGCGACGCGGCGATCGGCAGGGTCTTCGACTGGATCAAAGGTCATCCCTATTTCAGCAAGAACACCGCGATTGTTATTCGACCGGAGTTTGGTCGTGACGATGAAGTAAACCAGCACGGGCAGCTGCATCATTCTTACGGCTTCTATTACACCCACCGAGTTGCGAGCATCTTTTGGGGGCCCGACTTCAATCAAGGAGTCGATAGGAAAACGGTGATCAGCTCCTTCGACATGACCCCGACTCTGGCCGGCCTCTTTAACCTGAACGCAACCTACGCCCAAGGCCAAGTCGTTCCAGGTCTATTCAGACGGCGATAACATACGCGACTCAGCAAGAACCGAAACGTTGTCAAATAAGCACTAGATAGGCCACTGTAGTGCCTTCCCTATCAAGTTAGGGGAACAACATCCGCACGCTGAAAGCGTGCAAGGAGTCCGTGACAAGCCTTCGGGTGCGGGATCCGTCGCAATTTTCTGGCACCGCTCCGCGGTGCATTAAGGGGAAGGCTGAACCCACTGTAACCATTGCTCCCGGATAGGCATCAGCTCTGCATTCCGGCGCTGCCATTCGCCGAGGTAATCGAAGGTTTCGTAGAAGCTCATTTCCGTTCGAATGATGGCGAGCTGCTCATCCACAAGTTCATAGTAGCGCGCCAACTCGCGTTGTGCCTTTCGGCCGGCCGGAGTCATCGGATGCTCAGCACGGACAATCTTAAGCGCGACCTTCGCGCGCCGATGACCTTCGAGAAAGTAGTGGAGCCGCCAGAGTTCGTTCTGCTCGTCTTCGGCTGCCTGCATTATCGTGAAGAATTGCTGCTCCGCTTTGTGGATCTCGGGCAGGATCAGATTGCGGTAGCGCGGGCGTTCATCATAGTCGCTTGTCAGGGCTAGAGCCGTGGTGAGGACGAGCGCTATCAGCGAAAGTGTGGCGGCCAGTTTATTGCGGCTGAGGCCGTCGAGGGAACTGCGGACGAGCGACTGTAGGAAATGTAGTAAATCCACCTCAGGGTTTTGGTTTTTCCGTTTCGACCAAATCGTCTGCCTTGACATTGAATTTGTCAAACACGTCTTTGGAAACGACCTTAACGGCTGGACTGTCCGAAGTCTTCAAATAGATCCCTTCAGGCATCTTGCTCTCGTTACCGAAGGCTATTCGGACGAGCTCATTCGAGCCCTGCCGCAAGACGACTTCAAGCTTTGGCTTATCGAGCGCGTAAGTTGAAAGAGTCTTCGGCGCATCGATGATGTCCTTTGCCTTTTCGAAATCGAGCGCATTCAGCATGCCCGAGATTTTGTCCCATTGAAGTTTCTTGTTGTCCGGCAGCTTCCAATCCGAGCCGGCTTTCAGCAGCGCAATCATGTCCGTTCCGCGGACGATCTCGATTTTGTCAATCTTGTCTCGATCGAGCTTCGTAACGCTCTTATCCCGCCAATCGAAAACCGGCTTCCGCGCCTTCTCTGCGATCTCTTTGTCGATAATGAAAATGGTATCGCGCGAGCCGTCGCGCGCATAGTACCTGTCGAGACTCGAAGTCTTCCCGATTAGCAATGTGCGATCGGCCTTGGCTTTGCCGTCGTGAAGGGTAATCCGGATTGCGGGCGGCTCAAGGCCTGCAGTCTTTGCATCAACGGGAGATTCCGGAAACGAATTCACGCGCGCAAAGCGCATTGAGCTAATAAAGCTTGAGATCTCGCTGTTGTCGCCTTTCGTTTCGATCGGCTTCTTCAGTTGCCAGTCCTCGCCCGACTTCTGCGCTTCCAGTTCCTTCGCGCTTTCGATGATCTTCACGTTGTCGATATCATCTGTTTCAAACTCTAAGATTTTCTTGTTCCGCAGGTCGGAAACGTTTTTCGTAAATGTCTTAGCCCAATTGCTGGCAGTAAGAAAAACGTCATTGCCGGCGGGCAGCTTGGCATAGTTATACGTTTTCTTCGGGTTCTCCGCGCCAAAGACAAGCTCCAGCGTTTTGCCGTCCTTCGTTTTAGCCGAGAGTTTAACGGGTGGATCTTTCAAACCGAACTGAGCCAGGTCCTGTACGTTTTGAGCGACAGTGTCCTCCCGTTCAATTCGAGGGATGTTGGATGCGAGTTGCTCCCATTCATCGGAATCCGCCTCGATTCCGGGCGGCGACGTCATCTCCCAATGCTTTTCGCCTTTCTTGACACCTGTAATCGTGCGATCGGGATAGACGAGGGTGATCTCGGTCACGTCTTTGTCTTCGACGGGAAATACTTTCTTTTTCGCCTGTTCCTGTTTTTGCCGTTCTTCCTTTCCACGAAATTCGGTGAAGTAGACGTAACCGCCAAGAACGACAAAGACGAGGAAGAGAGCCGCTGTACCTTTGAATCTCATTTTCTACGCTTCATCCATACTGAAATGCCTGTAACGAGGACGCCCACGGGCAAAAACAGGAGCACAACAAACGATACCAATCGCCCTTGCGCTTCCGTCATCGTCAGGCGCCGGTCTTCAGGATTCTTTGGCCGAATCGAAATAAAGCTCTCGTCTTGCGCAAGCCAGGAAATCGTATTCAAGAATAGATTGCCGTTGCCTTGCAAGCCGAAGGCCTGGTTGGATGCAAAGTCGGAGTCGCCGTAGACGACAAGGCGCGCTTTCTTGTTATCACCGGTATCTTTCGTCGCGACGACAGCTATGGACACCGGACCTTTGATGTCGGTTTTCTCGTCGAAGCTCGCCTGGTTCGACTTCATGTCCGTTTCGGCCCAGCTGCGCTCGTTCGAAGAGAAAAGCGTCTCGACATTGATCCCAGTGGCCGGCGTTTTCGCCGGCGTTACGGAACGAACAAGTGGGAAAAATGTCATGACGTTAAACCGCTCCGTGATCTTGTGCCGGCTGTAATTGGTGACCAATGGAATACTCGGCCCGGCTCCGAACAACCGGCCAACACCGCTCGCATCCACTACAAAATTGTTTCCGACATCGATGGACCACTTCTTCATCAAATCATTCAGTGACGCCGCTGGCGGCGGATCCAGAAAAATCGCGACACTCCCGCCTTTATTCAGGAAGCCATCGATCAGGTCCAATTCAT
>QHXA01000224.1:1256-7539 GCA_003222755.1 Acidobacteriota bacterium | reverse complement strand
ATTTTCCTGGACGAGATTCAGCGTCTTGATGACGTAGTTGTCTTTTTCAAGGCCTGCCTTGACGTTGCTGTAGCCGTTCTTTTCGTTATCGTCGATATTCTTTTCACCGTGTCCCTGAACGAAGTAAATCGTCTTCTTTTGTCCTTTCACGATCTTCATCAGGGCATTCGTCACATCTTCTTCGCGGACGGGTTCCGACTGTTTCTCAATACGTTCGGTTTTTCCGCCCATTTCCACAATCAGCGTGCCGGAACGGATCGACTCGCCGCTGAGCGGGTTTTGGAATTCGCCGTACTGCGTCACATTGTATTGCTGCGCGACCTGCGGTTGCTTGTCGGGGTCAATGAATTCGTAGGAGATCTTATTGTTCTTTGCTTTGTACAGCTCCAACAAATCTTTGGCCGGACCGTACTCGCCACCCGGATAGAACGCTTTGATTCTCAGATCCTGCTTTACTTGTTGCACGACATTCACTGATTGGTCAGAGAGGCTATAAATCTTCTCCGTCGTCATGTCCACGCGCTTGACATGTTGCGCGCCGAGATAATTGACAAACGCCAGTATGCCGAGCAGGAACACCACGGACACGGCCGAATTAATGCCGAACCGAGCAGATCGGCGGCCCAGACCGGCCCGGATCTCATCCGATTTGACCGCGAGAGAAGCCACAACAAGCACACCACCCACGACTACGGCGATGGTCTGGTAGGGACTCCAGATGGACCGGACGGAATAGGAAATCACGGCAGCGGCAATGATGGCGAGGCCAAGTAGATCCGCTTTTTTTAACTGTTCTTTCATGTTTATCCTCTCCACCGGAGGGAATCGATCGAACGGTACGTAAGAAATAAACCAACCAACATTAACGATATATAAAAAATGATGTGCGATGTCGAGAGAACGCCCTTCATGAAATCATCCAAATGACTAAGGATCGAGAGGTATGTCAGCAGACCTTTGCTGGTCGGCGACTCCGCGTTGGTCGCAACCACGTCGACCAGCCAGAGAACCATGATCGCTCCAAAGCTGATCACGGCGGCGATGATCTGGTTCTCCGTCAGAGTCGAAATAAAGAGGCCTATGGCGACAATTGCCAATCCGTAAAGCAACAGTCCCAGATATGCGGTCAGGATCGGCCCCGATGCCGGACTGCTATACAAATAAAGAGCGGCCATCGGGATCCAAGTCGACACCAAAAGAATGATGAAAAATGTTGCCGCGGCCAAAAACTTTCCCAACACCACCTGCAGATCGGTGAGCGGCGAAGTCAGCAACAGTTCGATCGTGCCGCGCTTCTTCTCTTCCGAAAACAGGCCCATGGTGAGCATGGGCATGATGAACAGCATGATCACGCTCATCGTGCTCAAAAAACCGCGGCTGATCATGCCGGGCATGTCCATGGGCCGCGGTCCCAGCTGTTGCGCCTGCATTTGCGAGATCAGGGCCATTTGCATGACCTGACCCAGGATCGATCGGAAAAACAGTCCAGAAAGAAATACGAAGATCGTGAGAACCACATAGGCGATCGGTGAATTGAAGTACGCGCGCAGTTCCCTCTCGATGATCGCGAGTATATTACGCATTCTGTTTCTCGCTCTCTTCTGCGGTAGTCAGTTTCAAGAAAATGTCTTCGAGACTCATCGTGGAAGATTGGAGTTCGTACAATCCCCAGCCGTTTTGCACAATCATACGTGCCAAATCGCTTCGGATGTCTTTCCGAAGCTCACCCTCGACTTCAAGCCTGTGCCGGCCATCGATATCGGCGATTTTCCGGACATCGACAACTCCAGGCATGGCGCGCAACTTCGATAGGATTTCGGAAACAGGACCCTGCACTTCAATCGAGATCCGCTCGGCGCCCTGCAGTTGCAATCTCAGATTCTGGGGCGTATCGACGGCAACAATCTTGCCGCGATCGATGATGATCACGCGATGGCAAGTTTGCTCGACTTCCGGCAAGATGTGCGTCGAGAGTACAACCGTATGCTTGCCGGCAAGATCTTTGATGAGTTGACGGACCTCATGAATCTGTTTCGGATCCAGTCCAATTGTGGGTTCGTCGAGGATTAACACGGGCGGGTCATTAAGCAACGCCTGCGCGATTCCGACCCGCTGTTTATACCCCTTGGATAATTTTGCAATCACCCGATCCTTAACATCGGTGATGCTCGTGCGCTCCATCACGTCCGCCACTTCGCTATCGAGCCGTTCTTTTGGAACGCCTTTGATCTTCGCGACAAATCGAAGATAGCCCGTGACAGTCATCTCCACATACAGCGGTGGATTTTCCGGCAAGTACCCAATCCGCCGCCGGACATCGATCGGGTTCTCGAATACATCGAACCCGTCGACCCGGACAGTTCCATCGGATGCCGGCATGTACCCGGTGATGATGCGCATTGTGGTGGTTTTGCCGGCGCCATTAGGACCGAGAAATCCGAGGATCTCGCCTTTCTCTACCTGGAACGACACCCCCTCAACAGCCATCTTTGTGGCGTATCGTTTCGTGACGTTTTGAACAGTGATCAATGTGACAGACCTCCGAATCGGATATTCTAGCCAATGAAGCCGATGAATTACACCACCCTGATTTTCGATGCCTTCGATACGGTCATCCACATCAACACATTAAAACTCCCAACACTGCGCGTGAACGGACAAGAAATTTCGACGACTGCGCCGGCCGCTTACGAAGCTTACGCCGAGCTGTTCGGCGAGATCGATTTTGACGACTTTTATCGCGCATTTTCTCAAAGCTTTACACAGGTCACGGCTCGCCGGCGAGCGGATCTGAAGGAAATTTTGAGCCAGGAACGCTTCAGAATCATGCTCGAACTGCTCGGGCATGCGGGAGCCGAACTAACCGAGATCGCCATCGAGAAGATCACAAAAGCGCATATGCGGCAGCTACAGCAATCGTTTGAAGTGCGGCCCGAGGCCCTTCAGGTTCTCGAATGGGCGAAGTGCCGCTATCGCACGGCAATGATTTCCAATTTCGCTCACGCTCCGACACTTTACGAGTCGCTCGATCATTTCGGTATCCGTTCCGCTTTCGAAACAGTCATTGTCTCGGCCGAGGTCGGCTGGTGCAAGCCGCATCGGATCATCTTTGATCATACGTTTGGCAAGATGGGCATTCGACCGCAGGAAGCTTTGTTTATCGGCGACCAACTATACGTGGACGTCTATGGCGCCCTGAATTGCGGGATGCACGTGGCCTGGATTGAAACAGAGCGGCAAGACTGGCCGCCGGAAGTGCAGCTGCCCGTGTGCAAGCCGACCTACACTATTGACATTATCACGGACCTCATCAACTTGTTGGGGGACGGAGGGGGCGCCCCCCTCGTCCCGCTCGCACTCGCGGGAGAAGGAACGATGAACTATACAAATCCTCACCTGCTGTGGTCCGTGGACGACTTGAAAAGTCGCCTCTCCGATCCGAAGCTCGTTCTCATGGACATGCGCCCGCCAGAAGCCTATGCCAACGGACACATTCCTGGCGCCCGGAGCTTCGATATTTTCGGAATCAGCCTTATCGACACCAGGCCACAACCGCTTGAAGCGTTCCTTTGGATGATCGAACACTTGATTCAAGCAAAGGGCGTGAACAACGACAGCACCGTTGTCGCATACGACGACATTGCAGGAATGCGATCGGCGCGTCTGTTTTGGTTTCTGGAATTCTTCGGACATGATGACGTGCATGTGCTCAACGGCGGGTTCAACGCCTGGCAGGCTGCACGTCTGCCGGTCACCCATGAAGCAACGGTTCCACAGACCGGCAATTTCAAAATGAAGCCCCGGCCGGAACGCCTTGCCACCGTCGAGGAGGTCCAAAGCAATCTCGCCAATCCATCGGTCATCATTGTGGATGCACGCAGCGACGCCGAATACACCGGCCAACTCGTACGTGCGAAGCGCGGAGGCGCGATTCCCGGCGCCGTGCATCTGGAGTGGACAAACAATTTGGACTCGAGCGGTTTATTGAAATCGGCCGAGGAGCTAACCAAGCTGTACACCGAGCGGAACATCACGCCGGATAAAGAAGTGATTCCGCACTGCCAGGGCGCATATCGGTCAGCTCATACCTATCTCGCACTGCGGCTGATCGGATATCCGAACGTAAAGAATTACCTCGGCTCGTGGGGCGAATGGGGGAATCGATTGGATCTGCCGATTGAGCATCCGGGGAAATTTGAAATTTAATGCTACTCTAGAAATTTATGCCTAAGGTCACCATGAACGGCCAGGTATACGAGGCCGAAAAAGGCCGAAGCATTATTCAACTAGCCGATGACGTTGGCGTCCAGATCCCGCGCTACTGCTATCACCCCGACATCGGTGTTGAAGGCAGTTGCCGCATGTGCCTGGTAGAGGTGAAAGGCGCCCCGAAATTGATGCCGTCTTGCGCCGCTCCTATTGCGGACAACATGGAAATTCGTACCGATACCCAGCGCGTTCGGCAGGCGGTCCGCTACGCCATGGAATTTCTCCTTCTTCATCATCCAATCGACTGCCCAGTTTGCGATCAGTCCGGCGAGTGTTGGCTGCAGGACTATTACATGGCGCACGCAGGTCACGACAGCCGCTATCCGCTCGGCCAGAAAACGCGCCGGAAGAAGGCATTCGATTTAGGGCCGCAAGTAAAGCTCGATCAGGAACGATGTATCCTCTGCACGCGATGCGTCCGGTTCACGCGCAATGTGACGAAGACGAACGAGATTCAGGTCTTTAGCCGGGGCCACGCTTCCGAGATCGGCATTTTCGAAAACCGGCCGCTGAACAATCCATATTCCATGAATGTCGTCGATGTATGTCCGGTGGGCGCCCTGACGAGCGGCGATTTTCGATTCAAAGTCCGTGTTTGGTTCCTGAAAGGCACGGATTCGATCTGCGCCGGATGCAGTACCGGCTGCAACCTGCGCATCGATCATTCGGCGCGCGCGATTGGCGGCGGCATTCCTGGATATACGGCCACAGATGGAAAAATCTATCGGACTGTCGGACGCCGGAATGTCGAAGTGAACAAAAGTTGGTTGTGTGATGAAGGCAGGCTCTGCTTCCATACACTTGAGCGATGGCCTCGTTTGCGCCACGCCAGCATGCGCGGCCAACGAAAATCCATGGCGGACTTGCTTCCGCAAATCCACGAAAGGTTCGAATCCATACGACAGCAGTTTGGCGATGACGCGGTCGCCGCACTCGGTTCAGCGACAAACACGAATGAAGCCTTGTTCCTAATGAAGAAGTATTTCAAAGGCCGTGTGGATTTCCGCCTGGGCAAAGAAGTCGACTTGTATCAGCAGCGCCAGGATGATCTGCTTCGCCGGTGGGACAAACATTCCAACACGCACGGCGCTCTCGATCTTGGGCTGAGTGGCGTCCTGAAGGGTTTGCATGGTCTACGCGAGCTGTCGGAAACCAAGCAGATTCGCGCCATGTGGATTTCATTCCATCCTCAATTAGTTGGCGACGACCCGCTGGGGATTCTCGATGAGTTGAAACGGCTGATCGGCGCGCTCGAGTTCAGCGTCGTCAGTACCACGCATGATTTCGAATGGGCGCGTCAGGCGTCTGTCTTATTACCGATGGCAGCGTGGGCGGAAGAGCAAGGTACTTATACGAATTACGCCGGCCGGATTCAGATGACGAACCGCGCGATTATGCCTCCGGGCGATGCTCAACCGCTGCATATTTACATGGCGGAGTTGCTCGAGCTGTCCGGAGTTGAAGTTCCTCTAGACCCTGGCGCCATTTTCGAGTGGATCAGCCGTGAAGTTCCGCTTTACTCCGGCATCGGCTATGACGCGATCGGGCTGGCGGGGACCACGCCGGTACCGGCACCAGCCCCGCAGGAGGTCTTGCGATGACCCCGGCGAAGGGCGGCTACGCAGTAGAGGTTCCTGTTATCAATGTCAGCGAAAGAGCCCGTCGTGAACACGCAACGGTGTGGTCGACGTTTCTCGCTTTCGGCGTCACACTCCGGCGGCTGTTTACTAGTCTGATTAAACGCGATACGCCAACCATCTATTATCCAGAGCAGACCCGTCCCTACTCGGAAAGGTTTCGTGGCACGCACATCCTTACCGTTCGAAGTGACGGAAGTTTGAAGTGTGTTGCGTGTTATATGTGTGCCACCATCTGCCCTGCAGAATGCATCTACATCGAAGCGGGCGAGCATCCGAATCCTGAAATCGAAAAATATCCTGTTCGCTTCGACATCGATATGATGCGGTGCATCTATTGTGGATTCTGTGTTGATGCCTGTCCGGAAGAAGCGATC
>QHXA01000224.1:0-1206 GCA_003222755.1 Acidobacteriota bacterium | reverse complement strand
ACAACCGCTACGAAGCGGTTTACCCAATCGAAAAATTGATGGCGCGGCCGGGGATCGACGCGAAGGGACCCGGTTACCGGCCGAATCGGCCAATGCTGGAAGCGAAGATCTTCAATAAGGATGAACAAAAGGAGTGCCGCTTCCCTTCAGTTGTCGAGGAACGGCATCCCGCCGTGCTGTATGAATCGATGATCCACCGAAGAGGATAGGCGGCTAAATTATTTCTTCGTATGCTTCCGGTGGATTCCGTTGCCTTGACCTTTGCCCTCCAGGACTTTCATCGCAAGCAACTGCAGAGATTCTTCCAACAAATCCGCTTCGCTGCGGCCCGTCGCCGCAACAAGCGCGGCCAGGCGGCGGCGCCAGGCTTCATCATTTGAAGCATCACCCAAACATGCGTACAGCTAGTTCCGGGAGTCTCTGCCGACACTCTGAAACAGGAAAAGACCACCCACAATCTGACTTTGGGCAACTGTACATGGCCCATCAGCTGGCCAAAACCGCAAACACCGATCTCAATACGATTGTTTCGGACTTCAAGTCGGGTAAGGCATGGAGTACGATCGTCCCGAGAAAAACGTCAAGATCGATCAGATTGCGAAAGACGAGCGCGAGGTTGAGAAGCGGCTGAAGAAGAAAAACAGCACGCAGTTGCAGGCTAAGTCGCGCCGAGTACCTATACGTAAGGGAACAAAGAATGTGGCCATTCCAAGTTCCGGTTTCGACTTTGACGTGGCTCTGGAGCCTTTTGGTGGCCTATCCTTATTTTCCATCGAGCAATGAAACGGTCCACCACTATAGAGATGCGTTCAATCGGCAGTACTGCACCCGGCACGAAAACCGCGGCTGTACAACAAGGTTTTACAAGTTTGACGTTTTTTTGATTGCGTCTTTGGAGTCTGCGGATTATACAGTGCCCAGCCAAATACGAAATACAGATGAACATGAGGGGGGTGCGTGTGAATTCGATGAAGCGTCTTCTATCGCCGATTATCGTGGTTACTGTGTTAGCAGTATCGCTCACACCGGTCTTGGCCCAAACCGGCAGCACGGCAGCCCTGACCGGGAGAGTCAGCGATCCTACCGGTGCGGTCATTCCGGGCGTTACGGTAACCGTCACATCGCTCGCAACGAATCAAAGCCGGACCGCGGTCACTGCCGAGGACGGCGTTTATCGTGTTCCGCTGCTCGATCCGGGTTCGTATA
>QHXA01000901.1:2092-2536 GCA_003222755.1 Acidobacteriota bacterium | reverse complement strand
CAGATTGCTCTCGTCGAAAGTGGCGCGAAATATTCCGATATCATCATTCCTGCGTATACACACCTGCGCCGTGCTCAACCGATTCGATGGAGTCAGTATTGTTTGGCATATCACGAAATGTTTGCCCGTGACGCGCAGCGATTCGAGGAATCACTGAAGCGCGTCGATGTTCTTCCACTGGGCTCCGGCGCCGTTGCAGGTTCCAACTTCCCCGTCGATCGCGAAACAGTCGCAAAGGAATTGGGCTTTTCGAAAGTATCCACCAACAGCCTCGATGCGACTTGCGACCGCGATTTCGTTCTCGAATTTCTTTCGAATGCATCGATTTTGCTCGTTCATGCGAGCCGGCTTGCCGAGGACTGGATCATCTATTCGACGGAAGAATTCGGCTTCCTCGAATTGTCTGAAAAGGTGACCACCGGCAGCAGTCTCATGCCTCAAAAG
>QHXA01000901.1:1533-2018 GCA_003222755.1 Acidobacteriota bacterium | reverse complement strand
AAGGATCTCCAGGAGGACAAAGAAGCGTTTCTCAAAGCATTTGAAAACGTTCGGCTCTGTTTGAGTGTGTTGCGCCTGTCGGTCCGCACCGTCATGCTGAAAACGGATCGCCTGGAACGAGCTGCGGCAGATTCCTTCATGGGCGCGACAGACCTTGCGGACTTTCTCGTGATGAAAGGTGTGCCATTTCGTGCGGCTCACGAAATCGTTGCGCGCGCTGTGCGTGCGGCTCTACAAGAAAACAAACAGCTGAACGAGATCGATCTTGCGGCGTTTTCGCCTTTTTTCTCGCAACTGCCCGCGGATTACCTGGCGCCTGAAAACATCGTTGCCCGAAAAAACCACGTATCCCAGTAAATGCAAAACCGTGCGGCTTACTATGGTCTGGCCGTAGTAACGCTTCTCAATTTTCTAAATTACATCGACCGTTACATTCTGGCCGCGGTCCTGCCGCGCATGCAGAGCGAATTGGGACTCACGAATAC
>QHXA01000901.1:0-1463 GCA_003222755.1 Acidobacteriota bacterium | reverse complement strand
CGACCGTCTCTCCCGCACGCGGCTCATGGCGCTGGGTGTCAGCGCCTGGAGTGTGGCGACCGCGGCTACCGGCATTATGCAAAGTTTTGGTCAACTGATGTCGGCCCGGTCGTTCGTTGGAATCGGAGAAGCCGCATATGCAACGATCTCGCCCGCACTGCTGTCGGATTACTTTCGACGTTCGCAACGCGGCCGCGCCTTTGCGATCTTTTACGTTGCGATCCCCGTTGGCGCTGCCGTCGGTTACTTGCTCGGAGGCTGGATTGAACCAGCTCTTGGGTGGCGGGCTGCGTTCTACGTTGTCGGATTGCCTGGAATCGTGTTGGCGCTTCTGGCACTCACAGTCACAGATCCGCCGCGTGGGGCTACTGAAGAAGCCGCAGGGGCCGCGACATCACAGCCGATCGCGGTCACGCTCCGCGGGTTCGCGCAGAATGGTGCATATATCGGCACGGTACTTGGGTCCGCCGCATACACATTCGCAGTTAGCGGCCTCGCTTTCTGGATGCCGGAATATCTCCTAAGAGTGCGCGGGGTTAATCTATCCAGCGCGAATTTTATGGTCGGGAGTGTCACGGTTGTTGCCGGATTGGGAGGCACGTTCGTCGGCGGCTATCTGGGGGATCTTTTATCGGGGCGGATGAAGCATGGCCACCTCTGGATTTCAGGTCTCTCGAGCATTGCGGCAATCGTCCCCACCTGGTTTGCGCTGACAGTCGGTTCAGCTCCGGGATATGTTGTATGGCTTTTCGTGGCCGAGTTCTTGTTGTTCCTCAGCACGGGCCCCGTCAACGTCGCGATTGTCAGCGTGGTTCCGATTGGCGCACGAGCGATGGCGATGGCAGTAAGTATTTTCACGATTCATTTGTTGGGTGACGCGATCTCGCCACCGATCATTGGCGTGCTTGCCGATATCAGCAGTTTGGCTCGTGCTGTCTTGATCGTCCCTGCCGCTGTTGCAGTTTCCGGCCTGCTGTGGATTGCAACGGCAGTGGGAACCGCCGAATGATGGCTGAACTGTAGGGGCGGTCTATGACCGCCAACGATGTCGATGATTACCGGACATTCTGAAAGATCGTTCCGCCTTTCATGACGAATCGTACGCGGCGAGTAGCTGAGATGTCGCGGGCAGGATCGCCGTCGACCGCTATTAAATCTGCCAGTAAGCCTTCCTTAATGCGGCCGATCCGGTCTTCCATGTGAAGCACGCGCGCATTCACCGATGTTGCGGAGCGAAGTGCGTCGCTTGCAGACATGCCGAAATCCACCATGGCTTCGAGTTCGCGGGCGTTGTCACCGTGAGCGAAAACACCGGAGTCACTCCCGCTCGCGATCGTGACCCCCGCCGCCAGTGCTGCTCTGAAGCTGGCGCGTTTGCCGCCGAGATCGCGGCTATAAAACGTGAGGGAAGCCGTCAACGTTGGACACAACGCCACATTGTGTTGCTTCATTAGTCGAAAGAC
>QHXA01000223.1 GCA_003222755.1 Acidobacteriota bacterium | reverse complement strand
CACAAGGGCTTCGAGTGGGTCGAGATCATGACCGAAGGCGTCGCCGCTCACGGCAGCCGGCCCGCCGACGGACGTGACGCCATCATGCGAATGGGCCGGGTTCTTTCGCGTCTTGAAAAACTCGATCGCGAGTTGCAGTCGCGTGAGCCGCACCCCATCCACGGAACTGCATCGCTCCACGCCTCCATCATTACGGGCGGCCGTGAACTGAGCACGTATCCCGACGAGTGCGTTCTGAAGATGGAGCGGAGAACACTACAAGCTGAGTCGGACCGATGTGCTCTCGCTGAAGTGGAAGACATCCTTCATCAACTTCGGCATGAAGACCCGGAATTCACGGCATCGGCCAAATTCCTTTTCTCGCGGCCTGCCTACCTGGCTCCGTCTTCCGATGTTCCAAAACTCCTCGCGAACGCGATTGCCCGAAAAAACGTCGAACCGGTGATCGGCGGCATGAGCTTCTGGACGGACGCGGCGATCCTCGGTGCATCTGGAATTCCGTCGATCGTATTCGGCCCCGGGGGAGCCGGCCTTCACAGCGTCAGCGAATACGTCTTAGCGGACGACGTCCTCACCTGCCGCGACGCGCTTATCGAGTTGGCAATGGAGTTCTGTTCCGGTAAATGATCCAGAGCGACAGCGCGAAGATTGCGGCGGCCGCTGCGTAGTGCGACCACAGCAACATCTCCGGGCTGAACCAGTCTCCGGCCAGCACTCCTAAAGCATTGTTGCCGGCGTGGAGCAACATACCGGGAAATACCGACCCGGTCATCAAGGCAATGGCCGTGAGAATCATGCCCAGCGCGGCCGTCGGCGCGATGCGGTAAAGCGTCACATGAAACAATCCGAAAATAAGACCGATCCCGACCACTAACGCTGCGGGCCGAAGCTTACGCCGTAAACCGCTCAGTAGGATTCCGCGGAACGCCAACTCTTCGCAAATTGCGGGCAACACCGCGATGTACAAAAGAAGCTGCCAGGCCGGCATGCTCTTAGGAATCAGATCCTCCGAAAACCGTTCGAGCAACTGCTGCGGCGCCGGAATGATGACGTTCACAATGCG
Source organism: Acidobacteriota bacterium (assembly GCA_003222755.1). GTDB lineage: Bacteria > Acidobacteriota > Terriglobia > 20CM-2-55-15 > 20CM-2-55-15 > 20CM-2-55-15. The sequence continues at coordinate 13,369 of QHXA01000223.1, read as the reverse complement.
GAAGACTCCGAGTGCTGTGAGGTACCCCGACGGGATGGAAAACACGATAGCGAGCCACACTGCCGGCTTTACTCTTTTCAAGGAGAGCGCTTCTATTGGGTTCAACCGGTAGGTCCACAACATCAGCAACACGGCCCCAAGCATCACGACAATTTCGTTGAAGATGAGCTGCCGTTGGAAGCTGGCGAGAGCAGGGACGTTTGTTGCTACCGCAAACGTTACAACCCACATCAAGGCGAACCATCGCAGGACGCGCTTCTGAAACAGCCTCGGCCCGCCGAGAAACTCTGCCGCCTCGACGTGAGCTGGAATGATGAGATCTTCGCGGGTCAGCATGCGCGCGGAGGCGCGCATCAAGTAAGCCGCAGTCGAAACCATTACTCCGAGCGTCACCAAGATCATGAGCACATCAGGTCGCCCCATCATGATCTCGCGCGCCGCAACGCTGACGTTTGCGAGCGGAACGAATGCAATTACGGATCGCAGGGAAATGCCCGGCATCACTGCAGCCAGAGAAGGAATGAGGCTCACGATGTAAACGGGGAAGAAATACATCTGCGATTCCTTGTAACTCTTCGCGTAAGTCGAAATCATCAGCAGGATTGAAGCGATGGTTGCAGCGAGAGGGATGAACAGCACTAATAAAGTTAGGGCCATTCCGGTCGGCAGCTGAAGATCGAAATCTTTCGGGAGCGCAATTACCCTTAGTTTGATGTAGAGCAGGAAGTTCAACCCCTGTATGAGCGTAATGACGAGGCCGACGGATGTAATCGCCAGTTGTTTGGCAATGACAATCTCTGAGCGGCCGGCCGCAGTGGTCAAAAGGGTCTCGAGCGTTCCGCGTTCCTTTTCACCCGAGATAATGTCCATGGACGCCACGGCGCCGCCAGTGAACATCATCATCACAAGAAAAAGTGTGATGAAACGGCCGACCAGCGAACCTGTAACCTGGCCATGTGTGGCGACGCTGGAATCTTGTACCGAGAAGAGTTGCTTCGGATCTCCTGGGAAACCATGTTCAATGAGCGACGATTGCGAATCCTGCTGCCGCGCCATACGCAGTAACGCCAGCATCTGATCGTGGGCGTTGTCGGAAGCGTCGCGGTCTGCCCGATAGACGACCGTGAACAAAGGAACGCCTTCTATTCGCTTTGTCGCGGTGCCGCTTCTGGAGCCGTTTGATCGTCGCGAACCAGATTCATTCTTCGGAGGAAGCTTGTCAGCTTCCTCACCCGTCATGGTCTCGAGATACAAGTGGATCTCGCCATTGGCGAGGCTCTCGCGCACATTTGCGACGTTGATTTCGACAAACTTGAACTGCTTTAGTCTTTCGCTCTCCTTGTCAGGAGAATCATTCAGATTTTTCCGAGTCTGATTGATCAAACCTCGCACCCGGTCGGCAAGCGGGCCCGTGATCGCATATCGATACGTTGTGGCACTAAGCAGCCGCACCCGGCGGCCGGCGGAATATTTCTGCCCGTAGAGCATCAAAGGCATGATCACTGCCGGCAGAACGACAGCCATGACGACGGTCCGGCGCGCGCGCAGGAGCATCTTCATTTCATGAACGTAGAGGAGACGGAGCACGCTCCTGTTCATACGGTTTCCTGCCCGGCTTTCACGTACAAGACGAAGATGTCTTCGAGGTAGTGTTGCTGCGTCGTGTCGCGCAAACCGGAGAGGGTGTCGCAAGCGAGAATATGCCCGCCATGGATGATGGCGATGCGATCACATAAACGTTGGGCCTCGCTCATGATATGTGTGGAAAAGATGATGGTCTTGCCTTCGGAGCGCAGTTCGCTGATCGTTTCCTGCACATCGAGCGCATTCAAGACATCGAGGCCAACCGTCGGCTCATCGAAGATGAGAATAGACGGGTTGTGAGCGATGGTTCGCGCAACCGAGACCTTCTGCTTCATTCCGGACGACAATTTCTCGATGCGTGCGTCGGCGTATTTGGCCAAACCAAAACGATCGATCAAATATTCGACACGTTGCTCGACAAGATCGGCCGGGTACTGATTGATTCGCGCAAAGAAGTCAATCGTCTCGCGAGTTGTGAGCCGGGGGTAAAGGGCAGTGGTTGCAGAATAGAAGCCGAGGTTCTTGCGAACACCCTGCGCGCTGCTGACGACGTCGTGCCCCATAATGGTGGCAGTACCCGATGTGGGAGTGAGGATTGTCGACAGCATGCGAAGCGTCGTGGTCTTGCCCGCGCCGTTTGCTCCCAGAAGTCCGAACACCTCGCCTTCGTGACATTCGAAACTGACCGAGTCCACCGCTTTGACTTCACCGCGGCCCTCATCGTAGAAAATTTTTCGAAGATTCCGTACAACTACAGGTGCATGCATAAACTTTTTAGCCACAAAAAGGCACAAAATTCACAAAGGGTTTTTGTGGTCTTTGTGCCTTTTTGTGGCCCATCTCTCTTTTACAAACTTACCGAAGCCTCCGCTGTAACTGCCCATCATGAAGTCTTCGTGCTGAATGACTAGCATGGCCACGCGCAGCGCCAGCACCACACAAGCGGTTTCGACTGCCAGCGTGATTCCGATGGATCGCCAATGATACACGCCCTGAAACGCATCGCGGATCATCATCATCACGTTCGCGACAGGAATGAGAGCGATCCGCGGCGTGAATTCCAGTCCGGGCGTCTGAAGGAACATCACCGGCACAATCAAGGCGATGTAAAACGGACTGATCATCGACTGACCTTCTTTGTAGTTTCGCGCAAAGGACGCCAGGATCATCATGCCCGCGGCGACAAACAAGGCCAACAGCACGGCGCCGATTAAGACGACCGGCGAGGACTGTATCGGAATCCGCAATGACGAATTGTTACCGAACAAGGGCGCCAACAACGTTCCCATACAGAAGATCATCGCAAAGAGATTCAGAAACCCTGCCGTAAACGACATCGTCGCCACGTACAGGTATTTGGCCACAAGAACATTGGCGCGCGATGTGGCCGTGGTCATCACAGTTTCCCAAGTCGAGTTTTCGCGCTCTCCCGCCGTGGAATCGATGGCCGGATGCATTCCGCCCACTGCCAGCATGATGATGAAAAAAATCGGCAGCACAATCACGAATGCGCTCACTTCGCGCCCAGTCGAAACGTCCCGTTCGTCAATTGAAAAGTTTTGGAATTGCGCCCGGGTCAGACCGAGTTTCAATGCTTGCCGCTCGAGATAGTTTTCGCGATAACGCGAGATCTTCTGGCCGGCACGGCTCCTGGCGCGATTGCTGGCATCTCGCGACTCGTCATAGCTGATCCGAGTAGCGAAATCGTTGTCGATCGCCTGGATCGATTTCGGCGGCACAAATTCAACGATCGCGTCCAGAGTTGCATTACGAAGGTCTGCGGCTGGATCTGGCGAATGTACAAGGACGATGGATTTATCGCCTTCGAATTCTTTCTTTAAGATCTCGTGTGCCGCCGGAATCTCCTTCAGCATGATTCGCGATTTCAATTCTTCGTTTTGCCCAGAGACGAACGTAATTCCGGTGTAAACGAGCCACATGATCGTGGGATAGAGCAGGATCGGCAGCAGAATGCTGTTCGTGACAATAGTGCGGTCGCGAAGAGCAGAGCGGATCTCACGCCAGTACAGAACTCGAATATCTTTGAAATTCATGGATATTGGTCAGCGGCGGCGGACGGCAGAATACTGCAAAACGGGCTGCAATTTCCCCTTGATTTGTTCGAGATTTGTTCGAGAAGAATTGCCTTCAGAACTCGGCGGCATTATCCTCTCCGCATCCAATGAACACACCAATGGTAAAAGGAGGTCTGTTATGCGCGGTTTTATTTTGTTCGTAGCGGGGATTCTGGTTGGACTGGCCGTCGAGGCTGCTATTGCCCAGACCCAGAACCGCGGTATCGTCGGCATGAATCATGTGGCGCTGAGCGTACCTGACTTGGATCAGGCAGTGGCGTACTACACCAAGACGATGGGATTTCCCGAGGCATTCCGCAGTAGGGATGAGAAGGGACAGACAACGCTCGTCTACGTCCAGATCAGCCGGAACACATTCGTGGAGCTGCAGCCCGCCAACGCGCAACGGCCGCCGGGGATGAATCACTTCGGCTTGCATGTGGAGAACATGGCCGCAGCTATCAACATGTTCAAGCAGCGCGGCGCCAACGTTTCCGAGTCCCGCGTCAGTCCCACAAAGGCGATCCTGGCCAACATCACCGACTTGAACGGCGTCCGCATCGAGCTCGCCGAACTTCCTCCCGAGTCGCAGCACCGGCAAGCGATGGAGCGTTGGAAGCAGTAGTCAGGGGGAAAACCCATGGATTTATGAAGAATTCGTTGTGCGTCTTAGGTCTTAGTTTGTGCTTCTTGTTTTCCGTTCTTCTGTTGAATGCCAAGGACATCGACTACGAGACCATTCGGCTCGAGCGGCGGCTGCATGCCGTAAAGATCGCCGACAAAATTACGATCGATGGAAGACTGGATGAGCCCGCATGGGCCGGTGCTTCTCGTGCGATCGAGTTCAATCAGAAAGAACCCGAAGAAGACGAGCCCGCCTCAGAAGCCACTGACGTGGGTGTTCTTTACGACAGCGACAACCTCTATTTTGGCATTGTCGCCAGGGACCGCGAAGCAGGCCACGTTATCATCTCAGAGCTGAAGAAGGATTTTAGCGTCGATAACGGCGATTCGTTTCAGATCGTGCTCGATACGTTTCATGACGAGCGCAATGCATATCACTTCATCATTAATCCGGCCGGTGCGAAGTGGGATGCTCAGATCGCGAACGAAGGACGTGAGGTGAATCAGAGTTGGGATGGCGTCTGGTATGTGAAGTCTCACGTTGGCGACGACGGGTGGACTGCCGAGATCGCAATTCCATTCAAGACTCTCAAATTTCCGCACGCCCCCATTCAGACGTGGGGCATCAACTTTCAGCGGACGATTCGCCGCCGTAACGAAGAAAGTCTCTGGGCGCCGGTCCCACGGATTTACTCCATCCAACGCGTGCCTTTGGCCGGCACGTTGGAAGGACTCGAAGGCATTGAGCCGGGTTCGAACATCNNNNAAGATCAAACCCTACGTAGTCTCGAGCTTGGCGCAGAATGGTCCGGCACGTACCCGCAAATACGATGGCGACTTCGGTTTCGACGTGAAGTACGGACTCAGTTCCGGCCTGACCTGGGATTTCACATACAACACCGACTTCTCGCAGGTCGAAGCCGACGAGCAGCAAATTAATCTGAGCCGCTACAGCTTGCTCTTTCCTGAAAAAAGAGATTTCTTTCTCGAGAATTCGGGCATTTTTCAGTTCGGGACTCCCAATGCGAGCGTTGGGGGTTCAGGCGGTACGGGGCAGAGTGTCTTTCAAATCTTAAATCCGCGCCCCAATGCGGTTCGAAACGACCTGATCGAGTTCTTTAGCCGCACTATCGGAATTTCCGATTCGGGTGACGCCATTCCCATTCTCGGAGGCACCCGGCTAACTGGCCAGGCAGGCCGATATCAGGTGGGAATTCTAAATATTCAGCAGCGCGGATTCGGTTCAACCCAACCGACGAATTTCTTTGTGGGGCGCATCCGCCGGAACATTCTTGCGAACTCCGATATCGGGCTGATGATGACGAACAAGGAGGTGAACAATTCGCCACTTTACAATCGCAGCATCGGAGCGGATGCCAACTTCAGATTTGGCCAATCGGTGACTCTCAACAGTTTCGTTGTGAAAACGATGACTCCGGGACGATCCGGCAAGGATCTCGCCGGCCGATTGGCAATGCAGTATCAAGACAAGGCCTGGCAATTTAGCGGAACATACACCGTCATCCAGCAGAACTTTAATAACGAAATGGGTTTCACGCCGCGCGTGGGCATTCGCAAGTTCGCAGGCATCGCCGGCTACACCTGGCGTCCGGAGAAATGGCATCGCGTTATACGCGATTTTCGGCCGCATTGGCAGTTGGATTACGTTCTCGATTCAAATGGCCGTTTGCAGACCAGGTATATCGACTACCACCCTTCCGTGCATTTCCAGAATGGCGCGATGATTGAAGTGGGCAAGAATCCGACGCTCGAATACCTTTCGCAGCCGTTCAAGATTTCCGGAACCGCGGTGACGCCGCGCCAGTACAAATTCAATGACTACTTTATTCTCGGAAACACGGACATGAGCCGCCGCGTCTCCGCTAATGGTCGATGGTCGACAGGGAAGTTCTATTCATCAGGTTACAAACATTCTTATCTTGCCGGAGGGGCATTCCGCGCCAATTACAAGCTATCGACATCTTTTCAGTACACCCGCAACAACATCAGCCTGGCCGAGGGTCAGGTCAAACAAAACCTCCTGAGCGCCCGCGTGAACTATGGATTCACAACGAAGATGTTTTTAAACGCGCTGATTCAGTACAACAGCGATAACAAGCAGTGGAGCTCGAATGTGCGGTTCAACATCATTCACCGTCCGCTCAGCGATATTTTCATTGTCTACAACGAGCGTCGCGATTCCATCACGGGCACACTCGTGGATCGGGCCCTGATCGCGAAGATGACATACATGATCTCCCGCTGATGCCGCGGTGCGAAACGAAGACATAACAGATGAAGAAAGGACATGATGAAGAAGCGCGTTGCTCCTCAAAGTAGTGTCGCTCGGGTGATTCTTCTGCTCGCCGCATTGGCTGGTTTTGTGGCGCCCAGCTGGTTAAAGGCGCAGTCAGCCTCCGGCGCGATCGTGGGCAATATCACGGATCCGACCGGGGCTGCCGTTCCTGCCACCATTACCGCAACCAATCAGGATACCGGCATCATCCGCAACACAGCTGCGACTGCTGAGGGCATCTACAACGTTCCGTCGCTCTTGCCTGGTAACTACACCATTGAAGCGCGCGCGCCGGGCTTTGGGCCGGTGCAGGCGAAGGACGTGGCCGTGCGGGTCGGCTCGGAAACGCGCGTGGACCTGACGCTTCAACTCGGCGCGCTTGCAGAGACGTTGACGGTCACGGAAGCAGTGCCGCTGGTCGGAACGACAGATGTCGATGTCTCGCAGGTGTTGGACGCCCTGGTCATCAAGAGCATTCCGTTGAACGCCCGCGACGTGCAACAGCTCGCCGTGATTCAGCCCGGCGTTCAATACCTGAACACGAGCGGATACGGCGGAAGATCACTGACAGTTGCCGGTTCACGGCCGATTGATAATCGTTATCTGCAGGAAGGTATGGATATGACGTTCACGTATCGTGTGTCGCCGTTCAATCTGGCGAGCGGTCTGATACTGGGCGTCGAAGCCGTTAAAGAATTCAAAGTTCTGACGACGAATCAAAGCGCCGAATATGGGGAAGCGTCGGGCGGCGTCGTGAACGTCCTCTTCAAGTCCGGCACCAATCGTTTGCATGGCAGTGGATATGAGTTCTACCGCAATGATGTATTTGACGCGCGCAATTTCTTTGATGCAGCGGGCACGCCGCCTCTGCGGCGGCATCAGTTTGGAGCTTCTGCCGGCGGACCGATTCGCAAGGACAAGACATTCTTCTTCATCAACTACGAGGGTCTGCGAGAATCGCTATCGCGCACCTTTGTTGCAAATGTGCCCGACGCCAATGCGCGAGCCGGCATCGTGCCCTGCTCCGGTTCTCCAACCGCTGCGCTCCCAGCTGGGACCGGCGTGTGTCCCACCGGGACGCCGGCGGGCACGCCGGTCGCGTTGGACCCGGCACTTGCGGAAAATGCCAATACGATCGCTGTGCGGCAGATCTTTTTCGGCGGAAGCAATCCGTTATATCCGGTCTGTAACGGCCCATCTCTCGGCGGCGGTCTATGCCAATACTTCAGCAATCCGCTCGAGAAGACCCAACAGAATTACGTCATGGGCAAGATCGATCACACGTTCAGCACGAGGAATACTCTTTCCGCCCACTACAACTTTGATACAGGGTGGCGAACTACTCCCGGAGAACTTGGCGCAACAGCTGACGACAGGATTAATCGCCGTCAGACATTCACGATTCAAGACACTCAAATTCTCACCAGATTCCTGGTGAATACCGTGCGGCTGGGCGTCAACCGCATCTGGTACAACGATGAAAAGTTCTTTCTCGGAGAGCTCAGCCGCGTTGACCCGCGGCTCTTTGCCGTTAAGGCCAAGGTCCCCTGTGCGACGCGATGCTCGGCGCCGCAACCCGACTTCCCGTCGGGCATCGTGACTCCGCCACCGACAATTACGGCGGCTGGAGGATTGACGACCTTTGGAGGAACGACTCAGGCATTCAATTTCGCTCCACGTTGGGTCGGTTACACCACTGGCGCCGTCAGCGATGACCTCAGCTACTTGCACGGCAAGCACGCTATCCAATTCGGCATTCAACTCAAGCGCTGGTACGACAATATTGACCAGCTTCGTGGCAATCCCCTCGGCCAATGGGGCTTCGCAAATCTGACACAGTTTCTCAGAGGGGCTGCCGCTCAGACCTTTTCCTTCCAGAACTACAACAAGGCAGGCGGCCTGACGTTCGGCCGCAACTGGACGCAGTCGCTCGTCGGCATCTATGCGCAGGACAACTTCAAGGTCACTTCGAATCTGACGCTGAGTTATGGCTTGCGGTGGGAGTACGTGCCCGGTCCAACTGAGAAGTACGGGCGGCTCGGCAACCTTGTGCCAGATCCGGAAACGGCAAAGACCGTCACCATCGGAGACTACCTGCAAGCCTCCAAGAAGAACTTTTCGCCCCGGCTTGGATTCAACTGGGATCCATCGAGAAAAGGCAAGACCAGCCTGAGGGCGGCGTTCAGTGTGCTGTACAATCAGATCACCGATGCGAGCTATTTCACGGCCGGCACGGCGCAGCCGCCGTTTGTGGCGCCCGTGGACCTTTCCAATCTGATGCCATTTCCGTTCAGCCAAGCAGTCCTCGATGAGTTCCTTGCGTCTCCACAGAGAAATCCCACGTTCGGCAATACCATTCAGCGGAACCCTCCGACTCCGGCGAAGTACTCCTACAATCTGACTTTCCAACAAGAACTCCCGGCCAAGATCGTCGTCATGTTGGGTTATGTGGGAGCTGTGCAGCGCCATAACGGACGACAGATCAACTACCAGGAATATTACCCGTCGTATGTGATCAAACCGGGTGAAGCGCCCCCATTTCCATTGCTGAACCCCGTTCCTCAGACGAATCCCAGATGCACGAAAGAGGGACAGCTTACCTGCCTATATTGGGCGGGCAGCGGAACGACGAACGTGAACATCAGCGGTTCACCAGCGGCGTATGCAACGGAATGCGAATCTGGCATCACTTCAAATTGTCTGGTCAACAATGCATGGGGTACGACGGTTAACGGCGTCGTATTTGATGCGAACGCTGCGTACGACGCATTCCAAATGACGGTAGAACGCCGATCGTCGCCGGGACTTTTCGTCAGGTTCAACTACACGTATGCGCGGTGCTGGGAAGATGCCGCGGATAACCTCGCCGGTGGCGAAGCGAACGGCGGATCTGCAGCGTGGGCGCCCACGCGTGATCACCGCGCCAATTGGCATCGCTGCTCTTATTTGGGGAATCATGCCGCGAATTTTTCGCTGACCTATGATTTCCCGTTTGGCCGCGTGGCGCAGTCGAGATTGGCGAAGGCTCTGCTGAGCGATTGGCAGCTCACCGGTCTGACGTCTATCGCGTCGGGTGTTCCGTTTGACGTTCGGGCGGGCTCGAACACAGCCCGCACGATGCCCTCCGGCAACGGAAACGCACATCCTGATTGGGTCTCCGGTTGCAATCCCAAGAACGCGATCAATCAGCACAACCCGACGAATTACATCAAGACTGCTTGCTTTGCACTCCCCGTTCCGGGGTACCTGGGCGACGTCGAGGCCCTGCCGCTGACTGGTCCTGCTACTTGGACGACGGATGCCAGCGTGAAGCGAAATATCAAGATTCGTGAAGACATGGGCTTCCAAGTGACCGCAGATGTCTTCAATATCTTTAACCGGACAAACTTCGCTCCTCCGGCTTCCGTAAACGTGTTCACCGCGACAGGCGCTGTAAACACCACAGCGGGCCAGATCACGCGTACAATCGGCACTTCGCGGCAAATGCAGTTTGGCGTCAGGTTCGAGTTCTAACAGGTGAGGAGTCGCACGTCAGGCCGAGAAAGGCGATCTCCGACGATCAATTGTGCGCCCTGCGCAACGGTGAGTTTGGAGGCGGGCCGTTTGTCGAGGCCGTGGCGTTGAGCATAGAACACAAGCTCGAACTGGCTCGCCACATCGAGTTTTCCGAAAATCGATGTCAGGTGATTCCGACCGGTAGCCTCGGATACAAAAAGGCTTTCTGCGAGTCTCTTCCGATTCAGACCCGTTGAAACGAGCGCAACGATTTCCCGCTCGCGCCCGGTCAGGTTCGCGATTTTCGTGACCTCCACATCCGTGTTTACCCTGTTCGAGCGCACGGTCCGAAGCCGCAACAATGCGGAGGACAAGAGCGATCGCGAAAACCACGCCTCGCCCGCATGAACTCTTTCAATCGCGCGGATCAGCACCTCCGGATTTTCTCCCTTGAACACCAGGCCCGACGCGCCCGCTTCGATACCGCGCTGGATTTGATCTTCCTTATCGGTACCCGTTAGCAGGATCGCGCTGGCGTTGCAGCGTTTGAGAAGTTCCTCGAGAAAATCAATTGCCGATTCCGATCCGAGTTGAATATCGACTAGAAAAAGATTCGGGCATTCGCGCTCTGCGACCTCGAAGGCTCCTTTTCGATCAACCGCCTCTCCCACGACCTCGATGCCCGGTTGCGATGCGAGCAGCATTCTTAGACCGGCGCGAACAATGGCGTGATCTTCGATAATGCACACGCGAATGGGTGTGCTTGTCATAACGGAATCTCCACTTGCACGATCGTGGTTCCCTCTGTGCTTAACACCTGGGCACGTCCGCCGAGTGATTCCGCACGTTCGGAAATGGATCGTGGAATGAAATCGCGATTCGCTGTATCAGCTCCCGCTTGGTTCTCAATTCTGACGGCAATGCTTCCAGGCTGGCTGCTTTCGATCGTCAAGGTCACAATAGTTGTAGTTGTGTGCCGGCGCACGTTGCTCAATGCCTCGGCCGCCATTTGAAAGATTTCGCCGCCAAGCCGGTCATTGATATCCGCGCTATCGAGCCGATTGACCACATTGACGCGGATTCCAGTGACCGTTTCGAATTTCGCTGCATACCGCAAGAGCGAGTCGACCAGAGCATCTCCTCGAGCTTTAGTGTTACGAAGGCGGTAAACATACTCCCGCAATTCTTCGACGCCTTCGTCTGCCATGGTCAAAAGGTGGTCGAGAGCTCTCATCGCCTCTCTTCCGCGTTCGGTACCTGTGCCATTTTCATTGTTCAGAACAGGCTGCATGAGCCGGCGCACGGCAGTCAGGCCCATCTGCAGGCCAAGGTAGGGTTGAATAACGCGATCGTGAACCGTCCGCGCAATGCGCCGCCTTTCCTCATCCGCGGCTTCCGAAGCCATACGGTCAACCAGCCGGATGTGTTCCAGAACGGGAACAACCTGATCGGCTAACTGGAGCAGGAATCTGGCATCTTCCATGCGGAACGCGGCCGCCCGTGCAGCGCTAACGAAGAGGTACCCGCGGGACCATTCGTGGTGCCGCAGAGGCACTACCATGAAAGATCGAGCGCTCAGCCATTCAGCAACAGTCGAAGCCTCTTCTGACAGCCGGCTCGCCACAACGCGAGTGGCCGCATCGCAGGCCCGGTAAACGCCGAAGCGTTTCCAGCCCTGTAGCGGCCCGGTGTAAACGGCCATGCCCACATTTGCGACCGCCTGCAGCACATTATCAATGTTGGCCGGCTCCGGAAGGATTCGACAGCCCGCGTTCGGGTCACGGATTGTGGCGGCCCTTAACTGATGCTGTTGCGTTTCCCGGTCGTACTCCAGAAGTACGCACGTGTCTGCGTTGAAAAAGTCGAGCACACGCTTCATGAACTCGCCTGCTGTGCGATCGACGCCGAATCGCGGATTCGCGGTCTGCGACACCTCTCGAAGAAGCTGCAATTTCCGTCTCAAACCCTGCTCCGCCCGAGCCCAATATGTCAGGACGTAACCCAGCAGGATTAAGCTTGCTGGACGCAGCAGGAGCCGATTCAACTCGTGGACTCCATGCGGCGTCGCGAAATAACCCACCGAAACGAATGCCAGCGTCGATACGGCCGTCACTGCGACTCCTGCATCAGCACCGAGCCGGCCACTGGCCACGATGATGGCAAAGAAATAGAAGAAGAAGAAAATGCTGTTGGTTCCGCTGCTCAAAGAAATGAGCAGGGAATACAGAACCACATCCGTTGACACAAGCAACGCGGTCGCAAGGTTGGAAAACGCTTCCACCTGCAGAGCAGCGTAATAGATGCAAGCGCTATAGAGAGTGTAAAGAAGGAGTGCCGCGTAGGTGAGCGGAACGAAACGGTCCGGTTCCGACGGATCGAAATAGATGGCAAAGAGAGCAGCTAAAGACAGCAACAGGCGAAGGCCTGCGAACTGCCTGTCGGAAATGGCCCCGACTACGTCCTGTTTTGTCATCGAGACTTGTTCCTTCCAAACCTCGTTGCCCAAACTGCTACGAGCCTCGAATTCCTATCGAGTGATCAAATTGCAAAAACGGGCGGAGAGAATAATGGGGCAATTTTTCAGTTAAGTCAAGTATCACAAATTCGGGAAATTTCTGAAGATTTGCGATACGGTCAGCGTGCGGTGCCGACAGCATTCCCCCAAAACTTTGCACGCGATAGACACTTACGAAAAGCTGGCTTACAAATCGAATCCCGTTTGGTTCGCACTCGTGTCACGTGTGGGCTATTAGGCAGTAGCACAAAAGAGTCGGATGCACTGGCACATTTGGTCTACCGTGATAGGTTCCTACTGCACGAATCGTTGTATTGCGATTCCGATTCCAATCATTCATGCGGATCCTACTTTCGTGCTGCGGTAATCTGCACAGTCGGTTCGAATACGTTCCGCTGCGTCAGAGCCGCTTCGGCCAAGTCAACCGTGGCCGCCCCAAACCTCCACTGCAGATCAGTGCCAGCTCGGCCTTGCATCGGACCGACGCGCGTTTCACGGGCGAAACGGGAAACTTGTATGGCCCTCCATCGGCCTTGCGGCAGTTGACCACTTCACAGTTGTTAGTTGAGTAGCAATGGAGGAGATATCGGCGGAAACTTGGATAACTGAAACATTTCCAGGTAATCGCGGTGCAATCTCGCTCTACGCCACATGCACAAATCGTTGAATTGTCCATCAACTAGTTTGCGTTCGGGCAGCCTCTGAAACGATCCCACCTGCAGTTGACTGAGAATAAGGAGCTCTCCAGATTTCCGTCAAGGGAACCGGACGTGCCTCATC
>QHXA01000222.1:538-8442 GCA_003222755.1 Acidobacteriota bacterium | reverse complement strand
GGCCGCGAAATCGATGTGCTTACGTTAGAAGAAGGATCCGCAATCAGCAGCAATTTCGTGCGCGTGAGGTTACCTGCGGGTGTTCCCGTTAACCAGTGGACGCGAGTTTTAGTAACCGATATCAACGACGACGGCGTTCAAGCTGTCGAAAAGGTATAGCCACAAAAAGCACAACATTGCACAAAACTTTTGTGAATTTTGTGCCTTTTTGTGGCGTGCGCATCCTCGCGGCTTGCGGATTCTTAACCACGTTGCTCTACATCGTGCTGTCGGTGTTCCCCGTGATAAATGTGGCGAGCCGGCCGACTGACTTTTACAGTCAAAGTTGGTGGAACCGTCCTGGCCGTGAACGCAGTGGGCGCATTATATTTCTGGTTTGCGCAGCGCAGCCGCCAAAACGCCGCGGCATCAGCATAGGGTCATTTAGATCTGACTCGCTCTTTCAATCCTGAAACCAGTTCAATGTTCTGTTAATTGGATGAAGCCCCTGAGCAGGCAACAGGAGCGCGACCGGCCGGTGCCGCCGGCGCTCATTCAGAACTTTCCAGGATCACCACCGCGCATGAAACTAATTGATCATGCGTCAACGACACGTAGAAGCGTTTGGCGCCTGCGGCTGTGGCGTGTGCGAGGGCTTCGCCGTGGAGATGGAGTTCGGGTTTGCCGGACGGCAGGCGCACAATCTCGACATCTTTCCATTTCACGCCGGCGGCCCAGCCGGTGCCGAGAGCCTTGAATGCGGCTTCCTTTGCGGCGAATCGGGCGGCATAGTGGATCTCCGGCTGGGCGCATTTCATGCAGTACTCCATCTCACCTCCTGTATATATTCGATTTAAGAAGCGGTCGCCGAATCGCTGGATGGACTGGTGGATTCGCTCGTTCTGGACGACGTCAATGCCGATGCCGGTGATCATGAGTTTTTATGGTACAGGTAAAACGTGAAGGCCAAATAACCTTCCTTCATTCCGAGATGCTGGACCGGCTACCCGGCGTCATTCATGCGTTTTCCACGCGGCGGGGTGAACGCAATGACTTCTCGCTTGGTCCGTCGGATTCCCCAAATCCAATGATCCACATGAATCGGGCGCGATTTTTGGCTGCGATTGGAGCGCCGGGCTGGCCGATCATCAAATTGAAGCAGATTCATTCCGGCATCGTTGTTGACGGGGACGACACGTCTGCCGCGAGTGTGGCGGTCCCTGGAGATGCCGTTGTCACATCGATTCCCGGCATTGCTCTTGCGGTACAAACTGCCGACTGTGTTCCGATTCTCATTGCGCATGCCGACGGTCGCGCGATCGCGGCCATTCACGCTGGTTGGCGAGGTACGGCTGCGCGAATTGCACGCAGCGCCGTCGCGAGGCTCATTGAAAAATTCAGTCTCGAAGCGAAGTCGCTTTATGCGGCGATTGGGCCTCACATCGGCGTGTGCTGTTACGAAGTCGGAGAGGAAGTGGCCGGCGGCATCGCGGACCTGGAGGCGATTGAAAGACGAGAAGAATGGATGAAGCCGCATCTCAATCTTGCTTCAGCAAATCGCAGACAACTGCTCGAGGCCGGTATCCCGACGAAATGCCGCATGGATCTTTTCCATTCCTATCGAAGAGACGGCAGGCGAATGGGACACATGCTATCCGTTATCGGCATCGTCGTATGAAAAAACCGCGAGTCACGTTGGATCGAGTGCTCTCGAAGGCCGGCATTGCCTCGCGTACAACGACACGAGAGTGGATTGAGCAAGGCCGAGTGAAGGTGAACGGCCGCATCATTCGGAATCCCGATCATTGGGTCGAGAGTTCCAAAGACGTAGTGCACTTCGATGGCCGAAAGGTACGCGACGAGAAGAAAATATACATTGCTCTGAACAAGCCGACTGGCGTCGTGACGTCGTTCGGCGACAACAGGAGCCGGCAGACGGTTTACGAGTACTTGAAAGGACTCGACCGTTGGGTGTTTCCGGTGGGTCGCCTGGATATGAATACGTCGGGTCTGCTCATTCTCACCAATGATACCGACTACGCCGAAACACTGTTGCAGCCGGAGTCCAATGTGCCGAAGACCTACTATGGCAAGGTGACAGGTGTTGTGAGTCTGGACGAATATTTCCAGCTCGCCTATGGCCTGAACATCGGCCGCGGCGAAACGACCGGTCCCTCGATCGTCCGCGAAATTCGCGCGACGGATAAGTACACATGGTTCGAGCTGACAATCACCGAAGGCAAGAACCGCCAGGTGCGACGGATGTTCGAAGCTGTTGGGCATCAAGTCTTGAAGCTGGTGCGCATCCGGATCGGCGGGCTGGAGCTGGATCAGCTCCCGATTGGGAAATACAAAGTCCTGAGCCGGAACGACGCATACAGCGCGATCAACGGGACGAACCCGGGCTGAAGCCGCGCGACTACATACGTTGCGAACCGCGTTCGGCGCGGCCTCAGACGGCCTCTTGTGGGTTTTGTTGTTCCTTAGTACGATGGGTCCACTATGAAGTCGCTAATTTTTGCGCTGCTGCTTGCGTTCCAGGTGCAGGGCGTCGCCCCGAACATTAGTGGGTTTTCAGTTCAGGGTACGACCGTCAATCTGAATTCGTTCAAGGGCAAGAAGCCGGTTCTTGTCGTGTTTTATCGGACTCAGGCTTGAGGGTTTTGCCGTGCGCAGCTCGGTGAGCTGCAAAAAAATTACGGGAAGATCAAGGATCTCGGCGCTGAGATGATTGCCGTCAGTGCCGATAGCCCGGCTGACGGCCAAAAGGTAGCCGTGGAGTTGAATCTGAGCTACCCGATTCTTTCGGATGTCTACAAGAACTTCATCCGTCAATACGGCGTCCTGCATCCGACCGAGGGTATCGCACGTCCTTCAATGTTCATTGTGAACAAGCAAGGAACGATTGTATGGAAGTACGTCGGTAGCGAAGCTGCCGACCGTCCACCAATCGACACGGTTCTTCAACAACTCGCGGCGGTCAAATAGCGATACCATACTCCTTATGGGTGGTACGAATCCGTATGTCAATCAGGAACCGCCTACCCCGGCCACGGAAAAATTCACGATAACATTCCTTCCGATGAATGTGGCCGTTGAAGTCGACCCGGAGGAGATCCCTTACGGTCATACGGGTCTGCCTGGCAGCATCCTGGACATCGCACTCGCCCATGGCATAGACATTGACCACGCGTGCGGCGGCGTTTGCGCGTGCTCGACCTGCCACTGCATCGTCCGAGAAGGGCTCGACACAATTTCAGAGATGACGGACACGGAGGAAGAAGAACTCTCGTTTGCGCCTGGCCTCACGCCGAGCAGTCGACTGAGTTGCCAGAGCGTTCCCAACGGCACGCGTAACTTGGTTGTCTACATTCCGAATTGGAATCGGAACATCGTCCGCGAGGCCCACTGACAAATTCATTGGAAATTCCCTACCGCACTCGTTATAAAATGTGGCCGCAACAACCCTGAAATCGATACGCAACAGTAAACGCGGCAATGAAGCCGCAAATGAGTGGCTCATCATGAACGTACGAAAACACGTTTGGACAGCGACTATTGGTCTTTTTTGCCTTTTATGTGCCGGAGCTATTGTGATCGCGGCACAAAACGCACCGCAAACCCCTTCACAAGAGCCCGCAACGGCGCCGGCGCCACCGGCCGATGCCTCGCAGGATCCTCGGTACCGGCTGAATGTGAACGTCGAATTGGTCAACGTCACGGCCACCGTTCTCGACGAACAAGGGAAGTACGTGGACGGCCTGAAACTTGACGATTTTCAGGTATTCGAGGATGGTGCAGAACAAAAAATTTCATTCTTTTCCCATGATCTTCGGGTACCGATTAGTGTTGGAGTTCTGATCGATTCCAGCGGAAGCATGCGTCATAAGGAGCAACAAGCCCTGCAGACCGTGCGGGAAATCGCGCTGGCGCTCTCACCGCAGGACGAAATGTTCGTCGTGTCGTTTAACTCGGATGTCGAAGTCCGCCGGCATTTCACTTCGAATATGCAAGATATTCAACGCAGCTTGAGGGACATCAAGGCGGGAGGCGAAACCGCCGCCTACGATGCGATTCAGGTTGCGATGGAAGAGATGAAGACAGCGAAACACAATAAGAAGATTCTGCTTCTGGTGACTGACGGGTTTGATACGAAAAGTCACATCAGTTCAGCGCAGGTTGAAGACATCCTCAAGCGCTCCGAGGTTCTGGTCTATGCCATCGGTATTGATGATGACGATGATGATCCGCTTGTTTTACGGCGAACCCGGTATCACATCTATCACTACATGCTTGGCCGTCTCACCAGCATCAGCGGAGGGCGAGCGTTTCGCTTGTTCACTGGCCGCAATTACGCGCTGAACAGTCTCGCGCAGGTGCTGCTGGAAGAGCTTCATCAGCAGTACACGCTGAGTTACTACCCGACTTCGCTTCCGGACAAGAATGCGTGGCACCAGGTCGATGTGAAGGTCAAGAAGCCCGGGTCCCAAATCCGGCATCGAACCGGCTACTACGTGAACGAAGCGAAGAGCAAGGCCTCTAATTAGGCGTGATGGTTTGTTGATGCGAGAAGCGCTGATTGCTGCGGGGTTTCTGATTGTGGCAGCGATTATCGGCCGCGTCCTCAAACCCAATGAGGACCAGCTCCGGCCGCTGACACCTCCGGTGTCGAGTGCAGACACTGCACACGATCATCACTGAGGTCGACCGTGGGCGGTCATAGACCGCCCCTGCAGCTGCTACGCCGTCGCGGTTTCTCTCAGTCCGATCCGCTTTATCTTTTCGATCAGTGTCGTCCGCTTGAGGTTCAGCAGCTTCGCGGCGAGTTTCTTGTTGCCGTTCGTTCTGCGCAGGCTTTGGAGGATCAGCTCCCGTTCCATATCCGTGACTACATTCTGAAAATTGATGCCTTCCTCGGGGATCTCAATCAGGGGCACGAAATTCATTGAGTTTCGACGCTGGATCTCATCCGGCAAGTCGGTGGGAAGAATTGCGGTCCGCCGGCCGGTGAGAGCCACCATCCGCTCGACGATGTTCTCCAATTGGCGCACGTTGCCCGGCCAATCAAACGCCATCAATGCCTTCATCACTTGCGGCGACACGGTCTTCAGCTCCAGCTTGTGTCTTTCGCAGAAGTGCTCAATAAATTTCTGCACGAGCAGAGGAGTATCTTCACGGCGTTCGCGGAGCGGGGGCAGGTTGATCGGAATCACGTTTAATCGGTAGTAAAGGTCCTCACGGAACGTTGTGTCTTTCACCATCTGTTCAAGGTTCGAGCTGGTAGCCGCGATAATTCTCACATCCACCTTTACTGTACTGTTTCCGCCGACGCGCTCGAATTCTCGTTCTTGCAGTACGCGCAGCAATTTCACCTGCAGCGTCATGGGCATGTTCCCGATTTCATCCAGGAAGATCGTTCCACCATTTGCTTGTTCGAATCGGCCGATCCGAGTTTGCACGGCGCCGGTGAAGGCGCCCTTAACATGGCCGAACAATTCAGACTCGAGCAGATTTTCGGGTATGGCCCCGCAGTTGATGCTCACCAGCTTCTGATCTTTGCGCGGGCTGTTGAAATGAATTGCTTTCGCGATGAGTTCTTTTCCGGTTCCTGTTTCGCCTTGAATCAGAACGGTGCTGCTCAGGCCGGCGATGGTATCGACGAGTTCGAATATCCGCTTCATCGCGCGGCCGGTGCCGATGATGTTTTGAAAGCCATACTTCTCATCGAGCTGTTTGCGGAGATATTGGTTCTCGAATCTCAGCTGGCGTTCTTTAAGGCCTTTGCGGACCATGATCGGCAGCTCGACAAGTTTGAAAGGCTTCGCAAGGTAGTTATATGCACCCTTCTTTATTGCGGTCACGGCGGTTTCGATAGTTCCATAACCCGTGATGATGATCCCGATGATTTCCGGGTATCGCACCAGTGATTCTTCCAGCAGTTCAACCCCGGTCTTTCCGGGCAGGTTGTGATCGGTGAGCAAAACATCGTAAGCAGTCTGCGACAACTTCTCGCCGGCCTCTTCCGCAGACACGGATTGGTCCACCTCGAATCCTTCAAGCGTCAAAATATCGACGATTGCTGTACGAAGTTCCTCTTCATCATCGACCACCAATATCTGTTCCCTGCTAGGATCCATCAACGCGCCTCCAGCTGACAAAATCGTGCGATTCTACCTTTTGAATCTAAAGTTTTCAACGATGATGCCGATACAATTTACATGGTCAATATCGGGGAAGTGCTTTCGAGCAAGCCTCGGATCCTCATTGCCGACGATGATGATGACCTCAGATTGACACTTTGCGAATATCTCGAAACCTGTAATTTCGCCATCTCCTCGGCTTCCAACGGCAACGAAGCCATTACCGCCATTCAATCCAGAAAGCACGCGTTCGACATTATTTTTACGGATCTCATGATGCCGCCGGGCCCCGACGGAATGCAGGTCCTTAGGGCGGCCAAGCACGTCAACCCATTGAGCTGTGTTGTCGTGATGACCGGCTATTGTTCCATCGGAACCGCCATCGAATCCATCCGCTCCGGCGCCTTCGATTACCTGACGAAACCCTTCAAACTTGCTGAAATCGAAATTCTGGCAACCCGGATTTTGGATTATCTGGCTCTAATCGGTGACAACAAACGGTTGTCATCTAAACTCGCGCTCGTGGCCGAGAAATCTGCCTCAATCGATTTGCGTCTGGAAAAAATAGAAGCGTTACTCACCACCCTGCTTGCCAAGGCGGGTGGATAGGCCAAAACGTTGCCGGCCTTGGATCGTTAACAGGCGCGCTGCCGCTGGATTCGTCAACGAATCGGCTGGCTCGCGCTTCACACGTCAATGTCTCGACAAAATGCGAAACAAACTTATGAACACACCGCAGCAGCGCAATGTTAAATTTGTCGCGCTATGGATCAAGACAAAGTTCGAAAGTGGGTGCACGACTTGAATAATCGAGTCGGTATGGTGCTAGCCAACGCGGAACTGATGCAGCTTGAGAAGCTCACGCCGAAGGCTCTCGAGCGCACCAAACTAATCGAAGAAAAGACGCTCGAAATCCGGCAACTCATCCGGGATATGACAGACCACTTGCTGGGATAGGAGCAACCAACTTTATAACTATTTGCGCCTGCGTCGTCCCTACAGCGCACCCACGTCGGGATGCTGACATTCCCATCACCACAATCTGCCGTTCGTGCTATCGACGATAACCGAAATTGCCGAAGTGCTTGCATACGTTTACAAGGCTCATGAGCGGGTAGAGCCGCCAATTGGCGCCGGATGGTACTGACGTTGCATCACCGGTCGCGCTATGACAGCCGCGGAAAGAGATGCGTTAATCCATCAGACGTTTCCACTCATCAAGCACGTTGCCCATCGGCTCGCCACACGGTTGCCCAGCAACATTGAAATGCGCGATCTCATCAACGCCGGCGTGCTTGGACTGCTCGACGCGATCGACAAATTCGAACCTGATCGCAACGTCAAGTTCAAGACATATGCCGAGGTTCGGATTCGTGGCGCCATTCTGGACAGCCTGCGCAATCTGGATTGGGCGCCGCGGTCGCTTCGACGAAGGAGCAAGGATCTCGAACGCACTTCTACCGATCTCACCCAGAAGCTTGGCCGCCCTGCGACGGACGAAGAAATATCGGAAGCGATGGGAGAAGATCTGGAAAATTTTCACGCGCTTGTCGACCAGTTGCATGGCCTAACGATCGGTTCGTTCGACAACGTGAACGACAGCGAGGACTGCGACAGTTACCTCAACTATTGCCCCGACGACGGGGCGAACAATCCGTATGCGAAATTTGAAACACGCGAATTGAGCAGTCTCCTCACAGATGCCATTGATGCCTTACCCGAAAAAGAGCAGCTCGTTCTCTCACTCTATTACTACGAGGAATTCACGATGAAAGAGATCGGCGC
>QHXA01000222.1:0-417 GCA_003222755.1 Acidobacteriota bacterium | reverse complement strand
TGTTTCGACGTGAAGTCATCCTCGAGGAGGAACATGAAAGCGGCACGACCGCACGATCCAACAACCCGGCTCGAGCCGAACCGCACGCATGCGATCATTCATTTTGGAGAAGGGCTGATTGGTCTCTCCGACTGTAAAGATTTCGTTTTGGTGGACAGCGAGACTCTGTCGCCGTTCCGGCTGCTGCGATCGTTTGACTCGCCTCACGTCAGTTTTCTTGTATTGGAGGCAGTGATGCTGATCCACGGCTACTGTGATGTCGTGCCGGCGCGAGAGTGGGAGACAATCGGCGTCACCAGCAAGTCACAGCCGGCGGCCTTTGTCATCGTGACTGTCGGCTCGACGCCTGAAGCCAGTAGCGCTAATCTCCAGGCTCCGCTCCTGGTGAACTACGACCAGATGGTCGGAAAACAAATT
>QHXA01000221.1 GCA_003222755.1 Acidobacteriota bacterium | reverse complement strand
CGACGGGCGACATTAAAAAACTCTCTGTTGCCGTGATCGTTGATAACGCCGTTCAGATGGATAAGGCGGACAACGGGACTACCACGAAAAAATCGGTTCCACGAACGCCGGAAGAATTGAAGAAACTGCGTGATCTTGTCAGCGCTGCGATCGGCATCGACCCGTCGCGTGGCGATGTCTTAACCGTGGAAAATATCTCGTTCGAGATAACTGAGGCTTCGCCCGAAGAGCTTCCCACGCCCACTTTTTTTGAAAAGTGGCAGGACTTGATCCGGCCGGCTTTGAAATATGGAGCGTTCCTGATCTTGTTTTTGATGGCGTACCTGTTGCTCTTCCGTCCGGTTTCGAAACGTGTCACCGCTTCGATCCAGACTGCACTGAACGAACAACGCGGCCAGCTCCAGGGGTCATCAAACGCCTCGCTTGCACTGGCTACTCCGAAAACGCTGAAAGAGCTCGAAGCCGAGATAGATGCAGGTCACACCACTGCGGTAGTGCCGGCGGGTGATGTTCGGAAGGCCGACATCCTGAAGCAGAGAATCGCCGAATTCGTACAGCGAGATCCCGAAAACAGCGCTCAAGTGCTTAGAGCGTGGCTCACCGAGAAAGGAAAGTAGGCAACAGATGCAAGTGGATCTGAATGGCGCGCGCAAAGCGGCTGCTTTGATCGCCATGCTGGGCGAAGAGGTATCAAGCCAGATCTTGAAGTTTCTTTGGGAGGACGAGATTGAGCAGATCGGCAAGGAATTGGCAGTCCTTGGCGCCGTGCCGGCAGAGGCTGCCGGTAACATATTAGAAGAATTTCATCGGATGTCACTCGGGAGCGGAATGGTTTCAGCTGGCGGTCCGGAATACACCAGAAAGCTCTTCAGCAAAGCTCTTGGCCCTGATGTTTCGCGGCGAGTTCTCGATCGCGTTACCAGGTCGCTCGAAACTTCCATCGGATTCGGCGCCGTCGATAAAGCCGATCCCGAGCAGTTATCGCGATTCATCCAGAATGAGCATCCGCAGACTATTGCTTTGGTCCTCGCTCACCTTGATCCTCAGTACGGTGCTCAACTGCTCGCTTCCTTACCGGAGGAAATCCGGGCAGACGTGGTCACGCGTATTGCGAATCTCGGAGAAATTTCACCGGATGTCATCAGGAGAATCTCCTCCATTTTGAGCCAAAAGCTCGCCTCTTTGGGCACTCCGACGCGGCAAACGATCGGCGGTCCGAGAGCGGTCGCCGAAATGGTGAACAAAATGGACCGCAGCATCGGCCGAAATATTCTCGAGAAAATCGAGCAGGAGAACTCGGAGCTCGCGATCAATATTCGTAATTTGATGCTCGTTTTCGATGATCTTCTACTCGTTGACAGCGCCGGGCTTCGAGAGGTGTTGCAGCGGGTGGATAAAAAAGTCCTGACACTGGCCTTGAAGGGCACCAGCGAAGAACTGCAAGCTCATATCTTCAAAAACATGTCGCAACGCGCAACTGAAATGTTGAAAGAGGACATGCAGGCACTCGGTCCGGTACGCCTTCGCGAGGTCGAACAAGCGCAGCGTGAGGTTGTCGCGGTGATTCAGAAGCTCGAAGAGGAAGGCATCGTCAGCATCCGGGGCGGTGGCGCTGACCAGTATGTCGTCTAGGATCATCCGTGGAGACAGCACGGAGACCAGCAAGATCAAGCCATTTCGACTTGGCGCCGATGTTCATAGGCCGGCAGATCAGGCGCTCACATCAAGCTCGGAAACGGAGTCGGTGAGTCCTGAGCTTTCGCAATCGCTGGCTGCTCCCGAGCAAATCGAGTCTGGCGGCGAAGCAAACGTTAGAATTTCTGAACTGGAAAAGGAGGCTTACCAACAGGGCTTTACCGAGGGACAGAAGGCCGGCAGCGAAATCGGCGAGAAGATGTCCGCGGCCTTATTGGAACGTTATTCGAAGACTCTCGAGGAACTGAACCATCTACGCCGAGAACTCCTTATGACTTCCGAACACGAGGTGATCCGGCTCGCACTAGAGATCGCCCGCAAGGTCATCAAACGTGAAATCGCGATCGATGAAGAGATTATTTTGACTCTGGTTAAAGTTGCTCTAAAGCGTGTATCGGATCACACACTGATCACTGTTCGCCTCAACCCGAAGGACTGCAATGTTGTGAAACGCTATCAGTCTGTCCGCACCGAGAGCGATTCCCTGAGCGACGGTATTAAGTTAGCCGAGGACCCTCTGATCAGCCGCGGCAGTTGTGTAATTGAGACCGAGAGCGGCATCATCGACGCTCGTGTAGAAGAACAGCTTCGCGAAATCGAACGAGGGTTCTTCGAATGAAGAGCGAGTCTATTCGTCCATCCGCATGAACAAAATCGATTTCTCGCGATACCACGCACGGCTGCAAGGTCTGGAAACCATAAAGATGGTTGGCACGGTCAACCGTGCGGTTGGTCTGGTGATCGAATCGCAAGGGCCGCCTGTACGCGTGGGAGATCTATGCGACATTGTTGGGGACGCTTCTTCGGAACTTTCGACCGTCGAGGTGATCGGGTTCAAAGATAAGACCGTTCTGTCGATGCCGTTGGGAAAGCTTCAAGGCGTGAGGCTGGGAACCAAGGTTATTGCCCGAAACAAGCCGGCAATGGCGCGCGTCGGCCCACAACTGCTTGGCCGAGTGCTGGATGGCCTTGGAAATCCGATTGATGATTTGGGTCCCCTCGACTATCAGGACGAATACCCGCTGCACCGGGATCCCGAAAATCCACTATCGCGGGAAAACATCAAAGAGCCGATTGGGTCAGGTGTTCGCGCTATCGATGGTTTGCTCACGTGCGGGAAAGGCCAGCGTGTAGGCATCTTCGGCGGAAGCGGCGTCGGCAAAAGTACGCTGCTCGGCATGATGGCGAAGTACACCAGCGCCGATATCAATGTGATCTCCCTGGTTGGTGAGCGTGGCCGAGAACTTCGGAGTTTTGTGGAAAACGATCTTGGAGCAGAAGGGCTGCGGCGTTCGGTTGTTGTTGTTTCGACTTCCGATAATCCTCCGCTAGTGCGAATTCGCGCGGCGCTCACGGCAACTGCCATTGCCGAATATTTCAAAGATCAAGGGAAGGATGTTCTCCTGGTGATGGATTCAATTACTCGCTTTGCCATGGCACAGAGGGAAGTCGGGTTATCTGCGGGAGAGCCTCCAACTTCAAAGGGGTACACTCCGTCGGTCTTCGCGTTACTGCCGAAGCTTCTGGAACGCGCCGGCAATTTCCAGGGCAAAGGTTCGATCACTGGATTTTACACAGTGCTCGTTGAAGGCGATGACATGAATGATCCTATAGCCGACTCTGTTCGTGCAATCCTCGACGGTCACATTGTTCTAAGCCGCGAGCTCGCAGGGCGGAACCATTATCCGGCCATCGATGTCCTCGGCAGCGTGAGCCGTTTGTTCAGTGACTTGGCTGACCAGCGTCACCGTACTTCAGCCGCCAGGCTGCGCGAACTGCTCGCTACTTATAAGAAGGCTGAGGATCTCATTAATATCGGTGCGTACGTGAAGAGCAGCAATGCACAAATAGATCGTGCTATCGAGAAGATTGACGCCATCAATGGTTTCTTGCGGCAGGACAGCCATGAAAACGTGACGTTCCACGCCGCCATGGGGGCGTTAAACGATCTGTTTTCGTAATTACGTCCAATGAAATTTTCATTCAATCTTGAATCGGTTCTCACTTACAGAAAAGTGGTTGAAGAGGGCGAGCAGCGAAAACTGGAATCCATCGAATCGACCATTCAAAAGGTTCGGCACGTCCAAGCAAATCTTTTGGCAGACACTGCGAAGCATTCTCAAATGCTCGCCACCCAAAATGGTGGGGCCATCGATGTGGCCTTGTTGAAGAATGCCGCATCTTATTTAAACCAATTGCAGTCCGACGTACTGAAAACGACACACCTTCTCTCCAAGCTTGAAGAGGACAAACATGTCCAGCTAGGCAAATTAATTCAGGCAAAGAGAGCACGTGAGATTGTTGAGAACCTGAAGGAAAAGAAACTGACGCTTCATCAGAAGGAGTTGAATGCAATGGAGCAGAAGTTGCTCGATGAAGTCTCGGCGGAACGATTCTGCCAGAACATTGAGCAGTCTTCGCCTGCAGAAGAAGCCGACCCATAAGAAACGACCTTCTTGAATGGTTGCGTTTGATACCGTACAACTAGACGCCAGTGACATTAAGCCCCGGAGCGCGGAACTGCTTTTTCGGAGACTGCACGTGGAGCAATCTGCCCGAAGGGCCACTTTTTCGGAGCGCAGTCTCCGAAAAAGCCTAGACAATTAGCTTTTGCTCATTCGCTCTTCGCTTATCCATAAAAGAGAACGCCCAAAATGACGGCGCCATCTACCGTGATCCAGCCTATACATGGCAAATAGATATTCCTGTCACGCTTCCGAATGCCATACCAGAGCCAGAACACGGCAGAGATCAGATAGGCGCTCCACGAAAGTAGCGATACACCCGCAGCTCTGCGACCTATCCAAATAGTTAAAACCTGCGGGATTGTCATAATTAGAGTGAATAGAGACAGGCTTGCCAATACCCGGCGCATCGCGCTTTCAGAAATAAAATCGTTATCCAGTGGTGTCGTTGGATTCGGTGGCATATTGTTTTTCCGTATCGAACAATCTTCCTTTTAACAGGCTAAAGCGCGTGAAGCGCGCCCGCTACATTCTTATCCCGCTGAGCGACGAAACCCGCGGCCACCAGAGCTACAATCGCGCCGTACTCTGGAAAAACCACCTTCTCGAGTTGCTGCACATTTCCGAGCCCCGCGGCGGCCCGCCGGCGGCCCGCAATTAGAGCTGGATCAGAACGACAGCGTCTTCAGGAAATCGAATACGTGGCGGTTGAACTCGTCCGGTTTTTCCATCATCAGAAAGTGGCCTGTTCCGGAGATCTCGACGTACTGCAGATTCGGATAGGTGGTCTTCATGAATTCGCGATCGGCGAGTCTGGAGTGGTCGGCATAGAGTCCGAGCACGGGCACTTTGATCACTTCGTCTTTAGGACTCGGAAATCCCCAAGTTGCTTTCATGGCCCCGACGGCCGTGGCTTCGGGAGCGCCGAGCATCATATTAAGGATGTGGCCCTGCATGGCCGGCGTCGTCGAAGCGGAGAACATCCCACGGATCATGTTTTCGCGCGCCTTGCGTCCCTCGGGTCCGCTGAATTGCTGCGGATTGGGCGCCGGTCCGGCACCACTGCCGATTCGAACCAGACCGTCGACGAACACGAGTGCAGCCGTGTGCTGGGGGAACATGCGGGCGTACTGTACGATAACCGGCGTGCCCATGCTGTGACCGACGAGCACAACTTTCTCCGCCTTCGCTTCACTTCTGACAGCTTCAACGGCTCTGGCGAATAGCTTCGGCGATCCACTTTTGCCGTGGCCCGGAAGATCGAGTGTGAGGACCCGATATTGTTTCGACAACGCGGGTACCTGCGCTTCCCAGGTCGTGTCGTCGCATGTCCAGCCGTGAACAAGAATAATGGTCTTGGAACCTGTGCCATGTGAAGAAGAGTGAAGCGGAATTCCGTCTACCGTAGCGCCGTTAGCTGAACCGCCTGCGACAAAGAGTGCAAGCAACACCGCAAAACATATTCGTCGATCCACGATATGTCCTCCGCTGTCGAACATTGATTACCGGATTGTACACTGCTGCGCGAATTTCTAATCTTTCGCGGTCGTGGGTCGAAAACGCCAGATTGTGCTGCGGACTGCGAATCCTGACGCGATGATCACCCCAACTGTGTTCCGACACCAATCGACAATCCAGAACTCCGATGGAACCGCCTGCGATCTCGTGTCCCGGCACGGTCGGTGTACGGTTCACAGGTTGAGGCGGTTTTGCGCATAAAATCGCAGTTGGATATGTAGTCGCGGGTTTCAGCCCGCGACTACATATTGGGGTTGATACAAAAATTTAGCACCGAATTGAACCATCGTAGCTGTCGTTGCCTGGTGCACCGCCATTCTCATATACTCGTCCCACTTCATTCGATGGTGCTTTCTGCGTTCAACGCTCGAACATTGAAGGAGCTTATGAAACTAAGCCCGCCCGTTCGATGGCTCTTCACGATTTGCGCGGCCGTCCTGTCGATCACTGGCGCAGCCGCTGCTGCCGATGTGCACGTGATGATCTCGGCCGGCTTTTATGCGGTCTATTCCGAACTAGGCCCGGCTTTCGAGCGTGCGAGCGGCCACCATCTGGTCACGACACGCGGTCCATCACTGGGGGATTCTCCCGAGGCGATTCCCACCCGCTTGGCGCGAGGGGAAGCCGCAGATGTCGTGATCCTGGATGGAGGGTCGGCCGACGAGCTCGCCAAGCGAGGATTCGTGCAGGCCGGCAGCAAGATCCTCCTGGCCCGCTCGTTGGTCGGCATGGTGGTGCGGGCTGGGGCCGCGAAGCCGGACATCAGCAGCGTCGAGGCGTTCCGGAAAGTGCTGCTTGCGGCGAAATCCATCGCGTACTCCGACAGCGCCAGCGGCATCTATCTATCGACCACTTTGTTTGCGAAGCTTGGCGTCGCAGAACAATTGGCGGGAAAGACTCAAAAGGTGCGCGGGCCGCCATCCGGCGAGCCGGTAGCCGCAGTCGTCGCGCGCGGCGAGGCGGAGATTGGCTTTCAGCAGGTCAGCGAGCTGATAAACGTCCCTGGTGTTACTTTCGTTGGCACGATTCCGGCCGAGCTTCAGCCAGATGTTTCCTTCGCGGGAGCGCTCACCAGCACTGCGCGGCAACCGGAGGCCGCGAGAGCTCTTATCCGCTTCCTCGCGTCGCCCGAGGCGGCGACGACGATCCTGAAGGCCGGGCTAACGCCGGTCTCGGGACGGTAGCAGTACGGCGAAATCGTTGAATCATTGTTACAAGCGCCAAAAAAACTGCGAGGTAAAAATGAAAACACCGCTGAGAAATGTATTCGGGCTTTTGCTTTGGATACCCATTCTGATCCTGATTTGTGCGCCTGTTTACGCCCAGTGGGTAAAAGTCCCGACCGCTTCAATCCCGCGCGGGCCCGATGGTAAGCCGAACCTTTCGGCACCAGCGCCACGATTGCCCGATGGACACCCAGACCTGTCGGGAATCTGGGAACCTAACGGCAACAAGTATGTGCTGGATATTGCGGCCGAGCTCAAACCTGGCGACGTTCCGTTTCAGCCATGGGCCAAGGCGCTCGTGGATCAACGCGCAGACGGATCGCATTCGGGAGAAGATCCAATTGCGAACTGCCTGCCCCAAGGCGTGCCAAGGATCAACGCCGCGCCGCCACCATGGAAGGTCATCCAAAAATCGGACGTCATCGTCATTCTTTATGAATCCGCCAATACGTGGCGGCAGATCTTCCTTGATGGACGCGAGTTGGGTAACGACTTTCCACCAACGTTTCTGGGTTATTCGACCGGCAGGTGGGATGGCGACACGTTGGTCGTTGCCACCAGTGGCTTCAACGGAAAGAGCTGGTTGGATCAGGCAGGCAAGCCTATTTCGGATGCGGCGCATGTTATGGAGCGTTTTCGGCGGAAGGACTTCGGCCATATGGATATTCAAATCACGATCGATGATCCCAAGGCCTATACGAAGCCGTGGACGGTGATACAACCGGTTCACTTGCTGACGAATACCGACGTCATGGAAAACGCCTGCGAGAACAATCTCGATCTCCAGCACCTGGGAGGCAGATTCGGCAGGTAATTGCGTTCCAGTGCTCACTTGCAGGATTCGGCCAAGGAGTCTGTCTCTAAGACATTGATGCCGTCGCGGCCGCCCTCTCCAATCAGGAGACCTCGAACCCTTAGGCGGTGGCCCACGTAGCGATCCAGCGATGTAAGCACGAACTTTAGTTGGTAGCTGCGGGTTCCTAGAGGGCGAGCCGCATCATTGGCGTCTGCGGCTGGGTTGGGGCGTTCGGGGGCGGTTGCACTGTTCAGAATCCACGCGTTTCCTTCCTTGCCTGCCAGACATCCCACAATACGGACCAACGTGCCATTGGGAAGCTCTCCCGGTCCGCTTTTGGCGATGATCTGCACGCCGACAGCGGACTCTTTGGTCAGTTCGTTGGGGCCCGAAGGAAGATCGTTTCGGCTGAGAATGTACGCTATCAAATCAGCGTAGGTGCTGGCGCTGAGCGTGCCGCCCGCTCCGTTCGGCATGTTCCGGCTCACGTAATCCAACAAGTGGTCGACAGTGGATTCACGAAAGCTATCCCAAAACGCGTTACCCGCAAGGTTTCTTCCTTCCGCTCCACCGTTTGCCTCGATGGCGTGGCAGCGCGCGCAACTGCTTGCAAAGCTGGCGGCGCCCCGAGCAGCCTGCTCCTGGGTGTAGACGCCGTCCCACACGGTTTTGCTTTGGGGCGGGCCCGCGGCCTGTCGCCCGGCTGCCGTCACGGCGACGGCAGTCAAAACGGCTACAGCGAAAAGGATCGAGATCCGAAAAACGGTATCTGTCATCAGTTGCGCTCTCCAGAGGAAGCGAATTATAGAAGACGAAATGACAATTGAACATTGAACAGTGAAAAATTGAACAGTCAAAAATGGGTCTGTACCCCTCACGAAGCGGGCTTCATCAACCGTAATGAGTCACGGCATTTTCAATATGCAATTTGTCATTTTGCTGTTATGGTCCGTAGCGTCTCGGTATCGGTGCATCGAGTACATCCCACTTGTACTCCTGTTCGATCATCCGCCGAATCCGTGAGATCAGTGCATCACCAGAGGCGCCGTTGGTCATGATCACAGCGCCGTATCCTTTAGCGCGGTGTGCCCACAGTTCGCATCGGAATCCATAATTGCTGCCGCCGTGCTCGAAATACCAACCTTCGCCTTCTTTTGAGATGGCGAAACCCACCGCGTACGGTCCTACGCCGACCGGCGTGATCATTTCGCGCGCCAGAGTTGGAGAAAGTACGCGTGACGGACGACCCTGCACAGCCAGCTGCACTTCAATTGCGAGCTTCGCCAGGTCTGTAGGTGTGGTCCAGAGGCCGGCTGCGGCTAGTTCGGGGTAAACGTGCCACGGGTCATTCGTTCGTGCCCCATTCGGATTGTGAGCACGCGCGGCTTGCGCTTGGCGCGCCACAGGCAGCGGCTGTTCGAACGTGCTGTTCGTCATCTCGAGTGGATCGAGCACCCATTCACGCGCAATCTGCGCGAACGGTTTTCCTATCGCATCCATCAGCGCGAGCTGCTGGAGTACGACGCTCCCGCCGGAATATTTGAATCCTGTCAGCGGCGCGCGTTCGAGCCGAACCGCGCGTGTATTTGATGGCGGGACGCCATCAAGAATTTGTTCAACCGCAGGCAGCGGCTCGCCGGGGGCGTAGCCGGGAAAACCAAAACCATCGCCCATGCCTGCGGTGTGACTCATGAGCATGCGTGGCGTCACTGGACTCGACGGGGTCGACTCGCCGACCGGCAGCTTCCAGGATTTCAGAATCGTATTCACGTCCTGATCCAGCGAGAACCGTCCCTCCTGCACGGCCTTCAGCGAGGCCATGGCCGCGACTGGTTTGCTGATGGATGCGGCTTGAAACATCGTTCGAGTCGTCACCGGCGCGCCGGTTTCAGCATCCGCGACACCGTATGCAACTGCGAGAGCAACCTTGAAGTCCTTGATCACTGCAATGCTTACGCCTGGCACGTTGTACTGTTTCAGCAACTGCTGCATCAGCGCGGCATCCGAAACGCTGCCGGTAATCGTGACGCGAGTGATGCGACGCGCAACGATATGGAACGGCTCGGGCAACAGTCCGTCCACTCTGAAAACGATTTCGTTACCCGACAGGTTGCCCACCAACGAGACGGGCTGATTGTTTTCCGTGTTTACGCCATTTAAAGTGACGGTGTTTCCCTCGATGCGCCCCTCCCGAATGACGATCGAAGTGCCCGTCACTGTCCCCGTAACGGAAGTCCCGTTCGCTTTGAGTTCCAAATTGAACTCCCGAATCGCTGCGTCGGGCGTTCCGTCCGGCAAAACACTGGCCGCCCGCCAGTCGCCTGAAATGCCAGTCTGCGTTTGAGCTTGTTGGCTCGTGACAATAAGCAGCATTAGAAGGAATAACAGTTTCTTCATGCGAATCTCCGGAAGAGGGGACAAGCGATGCGTCGACGGCGACGCAATTTCGATTGTGTGGAAACGATCAACAAACAAACTGAATGATCGACCGGCAAACAACCAGGCGATGAATCCAACGACGACAAGAACGCTGAATAAAAGAAAGAGACGCAAGTCTGGATAATACCGCGACGCACCGGGGTCCATTCAACGATGCATCGAAAACCGCGAGATTCTCGTGACTCATC
The DNA here is from genome assembly GCA_003222755.1 of Acidobacteriota bacterium. GTDB lineage: Bacteria > Acidobacteriota > Terriglobia > 20CM-2-55-15 > 20CM-2-55-15 > 20CM-2-55-15. Next base: position 1,043 of record QHXA01000221.1, on the reverse strand, counting down.
CATCTCGGTGTCATTACATCTGCGGGAACGATTATCCGAAGAGCAACGACACCCCTCTTAAAGCGCTTATCCTCAGTCAAGCACGCCGGATACTATGACATGTATTTTTCGCGGAGCGGACGCAACCCTGAACTCATGGCGACACGGTCACGGTTGCGGACATAATCGCAAAATTCGCGCTGTGGTCTGCGCTGTTCTGATGCGGACGCACGCCGGTTATCGTCCACGTTCCTACGGCGATCCCGGCGGCTACAGCATGGTTTGCGGTTACACCTCTTTGCCAATTCTGTGCTTCCTGGTCGGTAGTGCTTCCTGGAGCCCGGTAGCGAACATCGAAATAGGTCAAATCCGTCAGATTGGAACCGGTGAACGCTGCTGAAAAACTCCATCCGATGCGGACGGCCGATGGACTCAAGGCCAAGCTCGTTAATCCAAGCACCAACGGAGGATCATCCACGATGATCGATCCTTTCATGCGCGAGTGAAGCGTGCAATGGTAGGAAATGACGCTGCCTGCCGCGCTCGCCTTTACCGTAAAGCTCGCGCCCGGATTCATCACACCCGTGTCGAAGCTGCCGTCATCTGCGACGATTCGGTGTATTAACTGGTCATAGTTGTAAACGGTGACGGTGTCGCCGGATTGAGCATGGATCGTGGACGGAACGAAGACGTAGTGCTGCATGACTCCTTTCGGAACCGCTCCACTGCCGCTGCTGAAATACAGGTCCGGCCGGAATACGTAGTCCCACTGCGCACCGACATTCCTGGAAGCCGCCGAGAGGGACAGACTGCCGCCAGTAAGATGGCAGAGAGCACAACTGCCGGTACTCGAAGGTGGTGTTGAAGTGGTGCCGTCCGGCCGGTATGAGCCGTACTCCCATTCACCATTTCGAAGCTCTTTGTAGTCTTCTCCAAAGCCTTTCTCCTTCCTCATGACAAATATTGTCGTCAGGTTAGCCGGAATGAAACGGCCGTTGGGATCCAGAACGGGCTCGCCAGCCGAATCCTCCTGCACGGTGTAGCTCTCGAACAGGATGATCGAG